>JAJPJP010000047.1 GCA_021324175.1 Chitinophagia bacterium | reverse complement strand
CGGATATCCAGACCCATGTGGTAATGGTTGGGTCGTATCTCGCCGAAATTACCCGCAAGACTAATCGGAATGGCGAGCGGATCTCTAAAGTATCCTTTCGGATAGTCTTTGCCCGGAAATACCTGGCCGGAAGCATTGGCGGAGATCAACAAGGCCAGCAACTTCAGGGAAAAATGCTTCATCAATATTATTTCTGTGCAAATCTTGCAAATAATCGTCAATGGGTTTTGTGAAAGTTTGTCACGCACCTGAAAAAAAAGGCAGGCGGATGTTACTTTATGGCCGTGGCCGACGTCAAAGAGGCAAGAAGGATGAGCGGAAAACTTTTTGCAGTGTCGTTGCGTATTATTTATTAAATAATTGTGAGAAACTCGAAATTTTTTAAAAATTGGTACAGCATTTGGCATGTCTGTATTGTCTTTTGAAAAGATAATCTCTGGAATTGACAAACTAAGTACTTATGAAAAGTGCAAGAAATAAACTAGTGGTTTTTTTGGCATTCACCATCGGAACAATCATCGGATTGTTCAAGGGAGAGGAAGCCAAGCAAAAATGGGTCTTCAAATTGAAGACGAAATATGAGAACAAGCGCCTTGTAGCCCAGAAGAAATCGCTTGCCCGGAAAGGTGGAGTGATGCTGGACGACATTGAGATGGCAGCCTATCACAACTATTAATACACCATATAGACTTTGTAATTATCATGCGCCCTGGCACACTAGCCGGGGCTTTTTTTTTCTGCTCTCTGATCAAAAAGGTTATCAACACCGGCGTCAATTCCATCTGAAGAACTTTCAAAATTTTATCATGGAAATAGGTCGCGCAGCCTTACTTTTGCGCAATTTGTTTAAACCATGCCGAAAGATTCTTCCATACATAGTGTTTTAATCATTGGTTCGGGCCCAATCGTAATCGGACAGGCTTGTGAATTCGACTATTCGGGCTCTCAGGCAGCCAGGAGTTTGCGCGAAGAGGGCATAAAAGTGATCCTGATCAACAGCAACCCTGCAACCATCATGACCGATCCGATGATGGCAGACAGGGTTTATCTCCTGCCCTTGACGGTCGAAAGCATTGAACAAATACTGGACGAGAACAATATTGACGCTGCCTTGCCGACCATGGGAGGACAAACCGCGCTGAACCTTTGCAAGGAAGCAGCCGAGCTTGGCGTGTGGGAGAAATATAATGTCCGCCTGATCGGCGTCGATGTGGCGGCGATCGAAACAGCCGAAGACCGCGAGAAATTCAGGCAGCTCATGGTCAGGATCGGCATCCCGGTTGCGCCTTCGCGGGTTGCCAATTCGATGCTGGAGGGTAAAGAATTTGCGCAGGAAATCGGCTTCCCCCTGGTAATCCGCCCCTCGTTTACACTGGGTGGGACGGGCGGGGGATTTGTCCATGGCAAAGAAGACCTTGATGCTGCACTTGATCGCGGTCTGAAAGCTTCCCCGATTCATGAAGTGCTTGTCGAAAGAGCTGTCCTCGGCTGGAAGGAATATGAACTCGAACTTCTCCGGGACAAAAGCGACAACGTGGCCATTATTTGCACCGTCGAGAATGTCGACCCGATGGGCGTTCACACCGGCGATTCGATCACGGTGGCTCCCGCCATGACGTTGAGCGATACAGCATTCCAGGATATGCGAAACAAGGCAATCCTGATGATGCGCTCCCTGGGAAATTTTGCCGGCGGCTGCAATGTCCAGTTTGCTTTAAATCCGGCGACCGAAGAAATCATTTCAGTAGAGATTAACCCACGTGTCAGCCGCTCTTCGGCGCTCGCTTCCAAAGCCACGGGCTATCCGATCGCAAAAATTGCAGCGAAGCTTGCAATCGGATATTCGCTTGACGAGCTCAAAAACCAGATTACCCAGACTACTTCCGCTTACTTTGAGCCCGTACAGGACTATGTCATCGTAAAAATGCCCCGTTGGAACTTTGATAAATTCAAGGGCGCTAACGATACGCTGGGACTCCAGATGAAGAGCGTGGGCGAGGTAATGGCTATTGGCAGAAGTTTTGCCGAGGCCGTTCAGAAAGCCTGCCAGAGCCTCGAGAACAATGCGGTGGGACTCGGCTATTATGGGAAAAGCCAGATGCACGCCGAAGAGCTTATTGAATATATCAAGATACCCAAGTGGGACCGCATTTTTCGTATCAAGGACGCGCTGATGCTCGGCGTGAGCGTGAAAACGATCTCGCAGGTAACGGGCATCGACCGTTGGTTCATTTACGAGATTCTCCAGATCTGTAACCTTGAAAAGGAAATCTCACATTACAAGCTGGACACGCTGCCCTTCGAACTGTTGCGTGAAGCAAAAAGAAATGGCTTCAGCGACGAACAGATTGCCCGGATTATGCAAAATGGCAGGGAGGAAGATGTCTACGAAAAAAGAAAAGCTGCGGGGATCCGCAGAGTTTTTAAAATGGTGGATACCTGCAGCGCGGAATTTGAAGCAAAAACGCCGTATTTCTATTCGACATTCGAGGATAGCAGCGAAAACGAAAGCAAGGTCAGCTCAAAAAAGAAAATTATTGTCCTTGGATCAGGCCCAAACCGCATTGGGCAGGGAATCGAATTCGATTATTGTTGTGTCCATGGTCTTTTGGCAATTAAGGAATGCGGGTATGAATCGATTATGGTCAATTGTAATCCGGAGACGGTATCGACGGATTTTGATATGGCCGATAAACTCTACTTTGAGCCGGTATATTGGGAACATTTGTGGGAAATCATAGAGCATGAAAAACCCGATGGTGTCATCGTACAGCTCGGGGGTCAGACCGCGCTTAAACTTGCCGAGCGACTCGACAAAAAAGGCATCCGCATTGTCGGAACCGCCTTCGATGATATGGACATTGCCGAAGATCGTGGGCGTTTCAGCGACATGCTCAAAGACTTGCATATTCCATACCCCGCGTATGGAACGGCTTACACGGTCGACCAAGCCATCGAAGTAGCCAACAAAGTCGGTTACCCGGTGCTCGTGCGGCCAAGCTATGTGCTGGGTGGCCAGCGGATGCGCATCGTGATCAATGACGATGAAGTCGAAAAAGCAGTAATCAGCCTGCTCAAGCATATCCCGGGCAATAAGATCCTGGTCGATCATTTCCTCGACCGCTGCCAGGAGGCGGAAATTGATGCGATTTGCGACGGTGATGATTTCCACATCATGGGCGTGATGGAGCATATCGAACCTGCGGGGATCCACAGCGGCGACAGCAATGCGGTTTTGCCGCAATTCAATCTTACCCCGCTAGTTGTTGAAACGATGGAGGAATATGCGAGAAAAATAGCCTTCCAACTGCATATTAAGGGATTGATCAATATCCAGTTTGCCATTAAGAATGGGAAAGTCTACGTCATCGAGGCGAACCCCCGCGCTTCACGGACAACGCCATTTATTGCCAAAGCTTACCAGATTCCTTATCTCAATGTTGCCACCAAGGTGATGCTGGGTGTAAATAAATTATCTGATTTCAGTTTTGAAAAGAAGCTCAGCGGATATGCTATCAAGGAGCCGGTCTTCAGTTTTGACAAATTCCCCGGCGTTAACAAGGAACTCGGTCCCGAAATGAAATCAACCGGCGAGGCTATTCGATTCATCAAAGATTTGAAGGATCCTTATTTCAGGCAGTTGTACAAGGACAGGAGCATGTACCTGAGCAAATAACCTGATGTCATGAACAATGAAATAGAAAAATTTGCAGACAGCCTGAAAGATGTACTTTGGCAAGACCCCTGGTACGGCGATTCTGTTTATTCAATCATTGATGACATTGACCCCAGGCTTGTTGCCAAGAACCCGGGTACAGCGCATTCGCCACTCGAGCTGCTTTACCACATGTGCAGTTGGGCCGAGTTTGTGCTTGCGCAGGTAAAGAAGGATCTGGCCGGTGTCGAGGCCGCTGAAAAAAACAATTGGCGGGACATGAGCAGTTGTACATGGGAAGATGGAGTCGACCTGCTAAAAAAGACGCATGAACAAATCCTTGCTTCGCTGGAAGAAAAGTCGGATTCCTTATTGGAGGAGCAGGCGATAAACAGAACTTTCAACTACCGGTATCTTTTGTACGGGCTAATCCAGCACAATATATATCACGCGGGACAGATTGCCTACGCTGGCAAGATTCTGCAGAATGCCTGACCGGTCACCCGGTATCTTTTAACCCGCTTCAAACCACGACCAACCCCTTCTTTATCGCATAAATCGCCAACCCGACACGCGACTTCACACTGAATTTATCAAATAGGGCGTTCCGATAATCGTCGATCGTCCTTGGACTCAGATTCAACTTGATTGCGATATCCTTATATGTGAGTTCAGAACAGATTAGTTGCAGGAATTCTTTTTCTTTTTCGGTCAGGAAAATGGATTGCTTGTCCAGTTCGTCACCGTCCCTGTTCAGACCACTGATGATTTTGCCGGAGATGTATTCAGGAAGATAAAAATCTTTATTGACGACCGAGTCGAGAGCATTTTTCAATTCTTCGGGATCAATATTTTTTAGAACATAACCCTTTGCGCCGAGCCGGAGCATCCTGATTATGATTTTTTCGTCGCTGAACATTGAAAGCGCAAGGACCTTAATATGCGGATAGTTCTTATGAATCCATTGCACCGTATCAAAACCATCCATGCCGGGCATGTTTACGTCAAGAAGGAGGATATCCGGTACGGAGTGCTGGGTTATTTTTGTCTTTACTTCAATTCCATTTTCCGCTTCAAATAGTACCGTATATCCTTCATAAGATGAAATCAGTTTGCTGAGTGCTTTCCTGAGCAACGTATGGTCGTCCGCGACCGCCACCTTAGTTTTTTTAATTATCAACGTTATCTTTTTAGTGCCTTAGCTTTCTCCCGGAAGCTCAACTGTAATCGCCGTCCCGTTTCCGTTACCGCTTTGTATGGAGATCAATGCGCCGATCAATTTCGCCCGGTTGACCATATTTCTCAGCCCAATTCCGCTGGACGAAGTAGTTTGCGTTTGCTTTTTTTCGGCGTTGAACCCGATCCCGTTATCCGTGACTGTAAGAACAAATTTATTATCACTTGTGTAATTAACCAGAACATTTATTTGGGTGGCTTTCGCATGCTTCAGGATATTGTTGATCATTTCCTGAAACATTCTGAATATGAAGATCGCCTTTTGGGGATTCAATGGATGCGGGCTGCCTGTAACGTTAAATTCCACCGTGGCAATCTTACTCTTCCTGAGAGTGTCTAACTCGAACCTGATTGACTCGTCTATCCCTATGTCAGAAATCCTGTCGCTGTGCATGCTTTTCGTAATGTGCGACACGTCAAAGATGACTTTATTCAACATATCGCGGCAGTTCAGAATCCCTTCATATACCGGATCGGTTTTTCCGATTGGCAACAGCGACAGAGATAATTTTATTACCGAAAGAACCTGGCCGATATTATCATGCAATTCCTGCGCAACAGTCTTGAGCGTAGACTCCTGCATTTCCAGCTGGGACTTCAGTAATTCCTGTTCGTATTGGACCCTGATCTCAATAAGTTCTCTTTCCTGACGATGCTGCCTGCGCTGGTACAAAAACAAAATGATGACAATGAAACCCACGAGCATCAATGCCAGTACGGTCCCGATCAAGATGGCTGCGTAGACCTGTTGATTTTGATCCGGCATAAAAATGCAATGGTAAATGATAAATATAGTAGGGCATCGAGAAAGTCAGAAATAATAGTCATATTTTGAACAATGAATTGTGGTGGTTTTTTGACTAGGACAAGCAGTGCATAATCCGGGAAATTGCAAGCATAAAAGAACAATAGTCCAGAACAAATCCAAAAGGCCGGTTGCGCCAGAAGGTTGACTGCTTTCGTCAGTTGAAAAAGCTCCAGGAAATAATATATGCAAAAAGCCACAATCAGCAAACACCCCAAACACTGAGTCAATATAAAAATCGTTGGTCCGGGGCGAAACATATTCCAGCAAGCAATAATTGGGTAAATGACAAAAGAGAAAACAATGATTTTTTTTACGAGTCGGTTCCTAATGATCTGACTGGTGACAAACAAATAGAAAATGACACCTACGGCGATATAAAGGTTAAAGAGAATCAAATTGGACTTATTATGTGCGGCGAGATAAGAGCCCCAGGACCAATTAACAATTACAAAAACCATAAAATACGGGAAGAGTCTCAAGTACAATTCGGGATTGCGCTGAAAAAAAACTGTACAACTGCATACCAGCGCTATCAGGATGATAGCAAAGCAGAGGTATGTCGTGGTTGTCATATAGTACTCCCAAATTAAACAAATTTCAAGAAAAGAATTAAAAAGCTAACCTCCAAATGAGGCTAGCTTTTAACACTTGATCAAGGTCTTCAAGAGTGCTAATGAATGCGTTTCAAAACCTAACTCATGTCACAGCGGCTAAACAACTGTCATTCCCTTTTCTCCATTGTCGATGATAGTTGTTCCGGGGTTAGTAAAACCGCCTCCGCACCAGGGCGGGCAGACAGGGTACCAGCCTTGAGCCAGCAAATTTGCTTTTCCATCTACTGAAACATATAGATCTTTGTTTGTTTTGCTTTCTGTTCCCTTCGTAGCAACCATTACGACAGTTTGCCTGCCGGCCAGGTCTTGATTTTCAAAATCCATCGGGTGTGCACCGAAGCAAATTCGAATGCCGTTCCCCCCGTGCATCTTAATTTGTTCCACGAACTCTTCAAGCTGCTCCAGGTTGACCCAGGCGGTCAAGGAGTCCTCTTTGCCGATACGTTCGGAATTGTGAACCCATCTTTCTTTTTTGTAGGTGCGGATCATGGTGTCTACGTACTGCGCGTCAACATACCTGCCAGTTGTCTTTTCTTTTTTAGTCTTAACCATAGCTTTCATTTTGATAGTGATGAATGAATTGATTTATCCAGATAAAAATATTCAGATACATGCTGCAATCCGGCGCTAAAAAAATGCTAATCAAGTAATTATAAATTATCATTATTCATAAATCATAGTATTTCAAGCATTAACGTACATATCTAGCAAAAAACACCGTCTTTTTACGGGGGAAAATACCGTAAAAAGACGGGTACAATTCCCGTATACTTTTGGTAACCTTGTAGATAAGTCTAAGGGTTTTCATGTAGATCGATATTGCCCTTTTTATTAGGAGTCGCAGTGAAACCCGAACTGCGTTGACGGTGTCTTATGCAATTTGTTACCGTCAAACTGGAGCTATCTTACCGGCTAATCTGCAGCATCACATTTGTCCACATCTAATTCTCCAGGCCCGCGCCGTCGATGTATTTGCGTAGTTTTGCGCCTTCCAAAAAAATATAAGACGGGAATGGAAAAGAAAATAAATAGCGCACTGATATCGGTGTTTTATAAAGAGGGGCTTGATCGCATTGCAGCGAAATTGCATGAATTGGGTATCGCGATCATTTCGACGGGCGGCACGCAGCGGTTTATTGAGACTCTCGGAATTCCATGCAGGAGCGTTGAAGGTCTGACAACCTATCCTTCGATATTGGGAGGAAGAGTAAAAACATTGCATCCGGCCGTATTTGGAGGGATACTGGGCAGACGGTCCAATGAAGCAGACCTGGAGCAGATGAAACAGTTCAACATTCCGGAAATAGACCTGGTGATCGTCGATCTCTATCCTTTTGAGGAGACGCTCAAAAAAACTGCGGACGAATCCCAAATCATCGAGAAAATTGACATAGGAGGCGTGTCCCTGATTCGGGCTGCAGCAAAAAATCACCAGGACGTTCTCGTGGTTTCTTCGCCAGCAGGATATAGCGAATTGCTCGAATTGCTGGACGCGCAAAAGGGTATGACGAGCATAGGTGACCGAAGAAGATTTGCTGCGAAAGCTTTCGAAGTATGCGCACTTTATGATATTGCCATTTCCAATTATTTTAACCGGGAGGCGCCTTTAAAATTTGCGAATACCGGTAATAAAACCGTGCTTCGGTATGGGGAGAATCCGCATCAAAATGCAGCGTTTTACGGCGACCTGTCCGCTTCTTTTACGCAACTGCACGGAAAGGAGATCTCTTACAATAACCTGGTTGATATCGATGCGGCGTTGCAACTTATTCGTGAGTTCAACGAGACGACTTTTGCGATCATCAAACACACGAACGTTTGCGGCATCGCCTCGCGCAAATCGGCTGAAGCGTCCTGGAAGGACGCGCTGGCCGGTGACCCTGAAAGCGCATTTGGCGGCGTACTGATTTGCAATGCGGCTGTCGACAAAAAGACCGCCGAAGCGGTCAACGAGATTTTCTTCGAAGTCTTACTTGCACCGTCGTTCGATGAGGACGCGCTTGGCGTCCTGAAATCGAAAAAAAATCGGATTCTCCTTAACTATAGTAATGCTACAAAGGGTGATTCCATCATGCAACGCAGCCTGCTTGGAGGAACACTTACACAGAATTATGACGAGGGAAATTTCAAGGATTGGAAAGAAGTGGGCGGACGCGAGACAACCGCAGGCGAGAAAGAAGACCTGATCTTCGCTAACCTGGTCTGCAAACACCTGAAATCAAATGCAATCGCGCTGGTGAAAAATAAACAGCTCGTGGGTAAGGGTTGCGGGCAGACCAGCAGGGTGGACGCGCTGAGAAACGCAATTGAAAAATCAAAGCAGTTTGATTTTGATCTGAATGGCGCAGTTCTTGCTTCGGACGCATTTTTCCCTTTTGACGACTGCGTGCGCATCGCTCATGCCGCAGGAATCGTTTCGTTCATTCAGCCGGGCGGTTCGGTTCGAGACAAAGATTCGATTGATTATTGCGTTCAACATGGCCTGTCGATGGTTATCACCGGCATGAGGCATTTCAGACATTGAGCGCCTGCTACATGTCCCAGAATACCTCTTCTTTAAGGAAAACTTCGTAGACTTCCCGCCAACCGGCAAAGGTCTTATCGGTTCCGAGAAAATTGTTGTGCCAGATGGTTATCATCAGGCCATTTACCTTTCTGATAATTCGATAGTAGTGCAGGAGCTCATCCATGGCCTGGCGGGGGGAATATTTTTGCTCGTAGTAAGAATTGGCGTCCATGAAACAAAATGGAAACACCTGCAGCCCCGTCTTTTCCTCCTTTTCCAGGTCATACCAGTAAAAAGAAGAAGCGACTGAAGCTCTAAACCCATTTATGCCGCCGTAACCCATCGAAAAATCCTTTTTAATACCTGAATCAATGAGCGTCCTGTAAGTTCCCGGAAGGTTGAAACGGATATAGTGTTGCCGGCTGTGTTCAATTTTTGTTCCGGCGATATATTCGAGCCATTCGATTTCTTCCTTTAATAATTTTTTGTCGTCGCCGCTCTGCCAGGAAGGATGTATCCCCACGCGGTTGCGCCCCGCATGGTATTCTATGAGTTCCTGCATGGCTGGCTGATTCGGCGATATATTTTTGTCATATCCACGCTGCTCTGTCGCCACCAGGAAAAAATAGTAGGGTTTGACCCTGCAGTATAAGTGGAGCGAGTCAAGCCATTCATATGAATCGTGTGGATCTTCCTGTTTCCCCCTCAGCACCCGGATGCGTTCTTTCGCAGTTGTCCAGTCTCCTCCGAGAATGGAACGAACGGTCCCCCCTAAGTTTCTCTTCCAACCTTTATGCAAATAAGAATACGCCGTATCAATGTCATAGGTAGGAATAAAGCTAAATGCACCCTGGTGAAACAACAGATCGGGAAATTTTTTCAAAAGGGATTTTTTCAATTCCTGCGCCCACACATTGACAAGCGGGATCTGCAAAAAATTCTCGCGGTATGCAAGGGAAGCAGTGTGCGGGAACCGGCTGTATTGGTCTTTTTCATGGGAAAGGTATTCCTCATAACGGCTCAAAAGATAAAAAGTAGCTGCAAAGATGTCAAAGGGTATATCCCCGCTCGTATGGAAAAATGCTTTCGAATAATTCAGTTCGAAGCAATGAATGGGAAGGGGGCGGATGCCGGCCTCAAATAAGAGTGGGGTGGTTTGCAGGAAGAATTCTTCGTTGGAGAACTCGGTATCCGAGTAGTTGATTTTTGGCCTGGCGGACGAAATAAATTCATTTTTATCCGTCGTAATCCTGATGGGATCGATAAAAAGCTCCTTTCCAAAAAAATCAATGATGTATTCCAGCCTTGGCGTTATATGTTGCGCGTACAGGAGCATCAAGGGAAATTAGGACTTCTGCAAGTCAGCTGCAATCATTTTCGTGACGTGGGTTGGCTTTCCCCATTTTTTTCCTTCCACATCTGGTTAAATGTTTTCGGAGAGAAATGCAGATCTGCATGCTGCCGTGTCCACTGTTTAAAGATTTTATTAATTACCCAGTTTTTGACCTTCCCGTTACCAGCATTCATCATTTTCCGGCTAAGGCTTGCCTTGCGCCAGGCTTTCCAGGCGATCCTTTCGCTCCAGCTGCTAAAGCCGCTTACTACAGCCTCATTCCGGTTTTCGAGTAACAATTCGTGGAGGTTTATTTTTACTGCACAGACTTCGGTACAATTGCCGCAAAGCGAAGACGCGTAGCTTAGGTGCTTCCATTCTTTCATATCCTGCAAATGCGGAGTGATCACTGAACCAATCGGGCCACTATACGTGCTCTTGTAGGTATGGCCACCGATATTCTTATATACCGGGCACGCGTTCAGGCAGGCGCCGCAACGAATACAATAGAGGCTTTCTCTTGATTTTTCGTTGGCCAAAATATTTGTTCTACCATTATCAAGAAGGACAACGTACATTTCGTCGGGTCCATCGGTTTCACTTGCCTGCCTGGGCCCGGTAACGATCGTATTGTAAACAGTTAATTGTTGACCGGTGCCGAAGGTTGCGAGCAGAGGCCAGAAAAGACCAAGGTCTGTCAATGCGGGAATAACTTTTTCAATCCCGGCAACGACAATATGCGTTCTTGGAAAGGCGCAACTGAGTCTTGCATTGCCCTCGTTTTCGGTGACAGCGATCGCCCCGATATCCGCAACAATAAAATTTGCGCCGGTGATACCTATTTCTGCCTGCGTATAACGAGACCGCAGTTTTTCGCGGGCGACCATGGTCAATTGCTCGGGGGTCAGATTGGGGGCCGTGTTCAGCTTTTCATGGAAAAGTTTTGCGACGTCTTCCTTACTCTTGTGCATGGCGGGCGTGACGATATGGTATGGCGGCTCGCCATCCAGCTGTTGAATATATTCGCCAAGGTCGGTCTCGACACTTTCAATATGGTGTTCTTCCAGGAATTCATTGAGCTTTATTTCCTCGGTTACCATGCTTTTGCTCTTGACGATGCTCTTGCAATTTTTCTCCTGGCAAATTTTCAATATTTCATCAAGCGCCTGGCTTGCATTTTCCGCCCAGATCACGCGGCCGCCTCTTTGCGTGAACACGTACTCAAAACGTTCAAGCTGCTGGTCAAGGGATTCAATAGCTTTCCATTTTATATTTTTCGCACGTTCGCGTGCGAGGTTCAGATCGCTGAATTGAGTTTTGCCCTTTACGACCGCGCTGTTGTATTTGCCAATATTGAAATTGATTTTCCGGCGATGTTCCAGGTCATTTACCTTGGCTTCACTCGCAGCCATAAAAGTTCCGGCAATATCTGTCATGTTCTTTTTATTGTGCGATGCATCATGCTCACTCAGCATTTGACAAATCGCGAACTGCCTTTGAATTCCTATCAGCAAAATAACGTTCGGCTATCTGCTCAAGTACGCCATAAAATTCTTCGCCATATTTCCTGACAAGGGAATCTTTCAGGAACACATAAACCGGAACCTTGAGTTTTCGGCCCAGTTTGCAACCGGCTTTGCAAAGTTCTTCCCGAGGCTCATAATTGACCATTTCGTATTCCTTGGTCTTTTTTATTTTAATCGGGTAGAGATGGCAGCTGATTGGTTTTTTCCAGTCAATCTTGCCGGCGTCATACGCCTGTTCAATTCCGCACTTAATGATTCCGTTCCTGTCGCGGTACCCGTAGGCGCAGATCCCTTCTTCAACGGTAGGCGTTACCCAGCCAAACTCTTTATTATAAACAAATTTCCCCTTGTCTTGGATGGCCGCCACGCCCTCAGCCGAAAGAAAAGGTCTTACATTCTCGTAGATTTTATCCAAAAGCGCCAACTCATCTTCTTCCAGTGGTGCACCCGCATCGCCGTCTTCGCAACATCCTCCTTTGCACTTACTCAGGTCGCAAACAAATTGCTCTTCAACTACCAGGTCGCTAACCAGGATTTTATCAATTGCGATCACTAATCACTTTTTTGAAAGGACAAAGATAACGGAATTTCAGCCTGATCAGTTTCGCCATTGCAACGTGTTGATAATATGACGCATGTCTTGTTGCAAAAACTGGTTGACGATACCAAGCGAATCTTCATTCGGGGTAGTATCGAAATAAAGCGCGCCTCGCAGAAAATGTTTTATGGAGTCCGTGACATAAAATTGTTTGGCAGTGGCCGCGTTGCCACCCACGTTGAAGAATATTCCCGAAATACCAAGCGGGGTCCTCATGACTGAGTCGTCGATGGAGGTCGCCTTATAGGAATGTTTGAAAGTCATTTTGTATGCGTCGTCGCGAAGTTTGTCGAAGTTGTTTGGGCCGATGGCTTTGTAACTAATATAGATTCGGGCTCTAAAGCGGGGAAAATCAATATTGATCCAGTAAGGATTTTCGGGTTTGTCTTCAAAAAAACTCGTGTCGTGCACGATGTTGGCATAGACGGGGTATTCAAAGGCATAGGGGAATCCCTTTTCGTCGAAACGCTGGTATTCATGTTTCGGAAAATCAATGCGGAAATAACCGGCTGGTTTGGGAGTATATGGACTGTTGCAGGCAAGAAAGGAAAAAACCGGGACGAGGAGGCCGATGATTTTTTTTTGCAGCGGGCTGAAGGTCATTATCATGCGAATTTAAGCTTGTCTCTGTGCTATGGCAACTTTTACTTTTTTGACTCGGCTCCTGTCAGTCTCCAGGACTGTGAAGCGGAAATCTCCGCTTGCAATAACATCGTTTACTTTAGGAATCTCGCCGGCAATTTCGAGGACAAGACCTGCCAGGGAGTCGCTTTCACCCTTTACCTTGTCAAAAGTGGTCACCGGGATACCCATAATCCGGCATATGTCGTTGATCATCGTTTTTCCTTCAAAAACATAGGTGCCGTCTTCCTGTCTTGTGTTAATAATATCCTCTTCGTCAAATTCATCTTTGATATCTCCAATGATCTCTTCCAGAATGTCTTCAAAGGTGACGATGCCGCTAGTGCCTCCGAATTCGTCGACAACCACGGCGAAATGGATTCTTTTGGTCTGAAATTCGCGAAGAAGGTCCTCGATGAGCTTTTGTTCGTGCACAAAATAGGGCGTCCTCATCAGTGTGCGCCAATCAAAATTTTCCCCTTCGCCAAGTTAGGGAAGCAGGTCCTTGGTTTGTACAATGCCGACAATTTCATCAAGGCTGTTTCGATACACGGGCAGCCTCGAGTAATGCAATTCCTCGATCTTGCGCTTCAGTTCACCAAAAGAAATGTCATTTGATATCCCGTTGACATCAAGCCTTGTTTTCATGACCTGTTTGACGATAATATTTCCGAATTTGACAACGCCCTTCAAAATATTCTTTTCCTCTTCGCTTGCATTATCAGAAGTCAGGTCGATGGCGTGGTCTAACTCTTCAAGGCGCTCACCCGCAGTCTTCCTGCTTCCGAAAAAACGTTCTCCGAGCTCGGACCTGCCCACGATCCATGTGCTGGCTTTTTTGAACAATACGTTGATGATCTCGACGACTCCGGATGTGTAATAGGCAAACTGGAGATTATTCTGCGATGCCCAGACCTTGGGCATGACTTCGCCGAAAAGGATCAGCACAAAAGTGACGACAAGAACTTTTATCGGGAATTCAATCCAGAAACTTTGCCGGAGCGGCGTTACCTGGTCAATCAGGAAATTAGAAAGGATGATGATCGCGATATTTGTCAGCGTGTTGGCGATGAGCAAAGATGCAAGCAGCAATTTTGGTTCCTCCAGCAAATTGACTATCCTTTTCCAGGAAGCATCATGTTTTGTCTTGAGGATGTTGATGTCTTTATGCGTCAACGAAAAAAAAGCAATCTCTGACCCGGCGACAACAAAAGAGATGATGAGTAAAAATAGAATAATCACCGCCAGTATTCCCGTCGCCTGTGGATTGATTGCCAGAATGCCACGGTAGGACAGGCACCTCGAAAACAGGTTATCGCTCAAAGCAAAATGGTTTCGTTATCGATCTTTGGTACCATTAATAAAGGCAGGTGATCGTCCTGCCTTGATTGCGCGCAAAATTAATAAATGTTTGATGCAATTCTAAAATGGCAAATCTTCCGAGGGCGGAGCGCTGATTGGCGGAGTCTCGGTGTGACTGTTCCCCTCGATGCCCTCGTGCGGCATGGGAGGATGGGTAGTACCATCAGTACGTTTGTCCAGCATAATCAGGTTGTCTCCAACTACTTCCGTTGCGAATTTCTTGTTCCCCTCTTTATCTTCCCAGCTTCTCGTCCTGAGGCGGCCTTCAATGTACACCAGGCTGCCCTTATGAAGATATTTTTGTGCCAGTTCAGCCAGTCCACGCCAAAGCACGACTGTGTGCCATTCCGTTTGTGAAATCAATTTTCCTGCCCTGTCCTTAAATGTTTCCGTGGTCGCCAGCGAAAATTTTGCAACCCCAATGTTTCCCTCGAGATACTGAATGTCCGGGTCTTTTCCCAAATTGCCAATTAGCATCACTCTGTTAACGCCTCTCATACACGAAAATTTGATAATTATAAATCGGCTGCTAATATTACCCTCTTAAAGTTAAATTTTTTCGGGCAATAAAAGATATATTTTTTGAGTATGCGATGTCAAAGGACTTGCGCGATGCCGTTTAAATCTGCCGTCTTTTGAAGAAATGAGCGAATGATTTTGGGGAATGGATATTCGTATAACCGATTTTTTGAAACCCGGAGATAATCCTTTTTTTCGCTGGAGCTTGCGGCATCCATGCAGGAGCGAAGGAAACAAACGTAAATCGTTTGATGAGTGAGTTCCTGTTTAAATACAGATGAAACATCAATGTCATCCGACGGCATCCCTGGTTGCCCTTCGCCATTCGAAACAATTCCGCGGATCTTCGCCGGTGATACGGCTTCCTTTTTTTCAACCAGCACAAATTCATAGAGATTCTGCCAGATATCCTTCTCCATCCTTTTCCGGATGAGCACGTCTTTTTCATCTTCGAAAATGATATAGTAAAGCCACCGCTTTTTCTTGTCGCTGCTCTTTTCTTTGACCGGGAAATCATCAATCTTCTGCGTATTCCGCGCGAAACAATTTTTTGCGAATACGCAAACTTCGCAGTGTGGATTCCTTGGCTTGCAGACCAGCGCGCCGAAGTCCATCATTGCCTGGTTGAACATGGCCGATTTTTTTTCCGGCAGCAGGCCGTGCGCGACGGATGCGAAGCGCTTCTTTCCCTTTGCGGAGTTTACCGGTTCGTCAATACCAAAATAGCGCGACAGGACGCGGGTCACATTGCCATCGACAACAGCACACGGAAGATTAAAAGCAAAAGATGAGATTGCCGCTGCAGTATAGTCGCCGATTCCTCTGAGTTTTCTTATCTCTTCATAAGAAGCTGGGAAACGCCCGTCATGCTTCAGAACGAGTTCATGTGCGGACTCGATTAAATTCCTGCACCGGGTGTAATATCCCAGCCCCTCCCAGAGTTTGTCTACTCTTTGTTCCGGTGCCGAAGCAAGATCAGCGATTGTGGGAAATTCCCTGACAAACCGTTGGTAATATGCAGTTCCCTGTTCCACGCGGGTCTGCTGAAGGATAATTTCGCTCAGCCAGATTTTGTAAGGATCCTTTTCTCCCTTCCATGGCATGGATCGCTTGTTTTCCTCTCTATTCCAGTTGAGTAGCTTTTTGGTGAAATCAGATTTCATTTTTCAGCACAAACATAGAGGTTAACGATAATATTATCGACGAATCATCGTTTCAATAATTGTTAGAGGCTTAAAATCAAGGGATTAGGATGTGTTTTTTTGTGTTGACTAACATGCTGATTATCAAAGGAAAGCGACAAGTTTTTTAAAAAGGAGTTGCAATTTGAAAATAATGTTATATATTTAAAATCAGAAACTTATAAATTAGCTCCAATGAGAAAAGCCGACCTTGTCAATCAAATTTCAGAAAAAACAGGCATCCCAAAAGTAGATGTTCTTGTTACTTTAGAGACAATGTTCAAAGAAGTTAAAGATACTTTGTCCGCCGGAGAAAAT
>JAJPJP010000317.1 GCA_021324175.1 Chitinophagia bacterium | reverse complement strand
TATAATGGTAAATATGGTAAATAGTCATATAATTATGAAAAAGATAATGACGGTAACATGTAGTATGCTGGGACTTGGAGTCATTTTGATAACATTGCAATCGCATGTGAAAGCAAATGTCCTCACATACAATCGGGATTCAGGGCAAAAAGGTAAAGCAATTTACGAACAGACTTGCCTGCCTTGCCACCAGGCTGATGCCGGCGGGGTGCCGGGTATGAATCCGCCACTGCAGAAAAGTATTTATGTGCAAGGCCCTCCGGCGAGGCTCATCGGAATTGTACTAAAAGGGTTGAATGATGGAGTGGAGATCGACGGAGAGACCTATTCGAATCCCATGCCCCCGTTCAGCACTGTTTTGAAAGACCAGGAAATAGCAGATGTTCTTTCTTATCTGCGTAGTCATTTTGGAAACAAGGCAGCGCCAATTAGCTTATCACAGGTCACCAAGATCAGGCAAAGCCTGAAGAAATAAGAATTGAAAATACCAACACAATGGAAAAAAATAATTTAAGATAGAAATCATGGAATACAGACAACTCGGTAATACAGGGATAAAAGTCTCGGCGATCACATTTGGTTCCTGGGCTATTGGAGGATGGATGTGGGGAGGAACTGAAAGAGAAGACGCACTGGATGCTATTTGGGCATCTTATGACAATGGTGTGACCACAATAGACACGGCGCCGATTTATGGACAGGGGTTAAGTGAAGAAATTGTGGGTGAAGCAATTCGCGACCTTCCCCGAGATAAGATGCAGCTACTGACAAAATTCGGGATGCGCTGGAATGTTGCAAAAGGGGATTTTGCATTTAAGAGCAAGGACAACGCGGGAAATCCGATCGATATTTACAAGTATACCGGCAAAGAGAGTATTATAAAAGAATGTGAAGACAGCCTTCGCCGGCTTGGAACAGATTATATTGATCTTTACCAAATCCACTGGCCGGATATCACAACCCCAGTGGCAGAAACGATGGAGGCATTGTCACAACTTCTAAAACAAGGTAAGATCCGTGCTGCCGGAGTATGTAATTATTCGGCGCAATTGATGGCTGAAGCGGAAACAACTTTATCTCTGGCATCCAACCAGGTTCCATACAGCATGGTGGAAAGAACAATCGAAGAAGAGTTGGTGCCATATTGCATTCAGCACAATAAAGCAATAATTGCTTACAGTCCTTTACAAAGAGGGTTGCTGACGGGCAAGATCAAGCCTGATCATGTTTTCGCGCAAGGAGACCATCGGCCAACTACGGAATTCTTTAAACCCGAAAACATCCGGCGTGTAGATAATTTCCTGGACAAACTCCGCCCCCTGGCAAGATCAAAAAATGCGCTCATTTCCCAACTCGTCATCCGCTGGACAATCGAACAGCCTGGTATCACTATTGCGCTGGTAGGTGCGCGTGACAAAGATCAGGCAATGCAAAATGCCAGAGCTATCAATGTACAGCTCTCGAACGATGAGATAAGATTTATTGACGGCGAATTAAAAAAGCTAGAACTGCTAGAAGATTCAGTTCCTGCGTAAAAAAGATAAGCGGAAGCGGTAAAGATTACAAGATGAATACCATTAAAATTGGCTGGATCGGGCTAGGAAGAATGGGCACCCCGATGTCCGGACAGTTATTAAAAGCTGGTTACGATGTAATGGTTTACAATCGCAGCAAAGAAAAAGAAGAGTCATCGAAATTAATTGGAGCTACAACCGCCTCTTCTCCTGGACAACTCATACAGCAGGTGGATATCGTCATCGTAATGGTTTCAGATGATCTCGCTATATGGGAGATCTTTACTGGTAACGATGGACTGTTTAGCATAATGACAACAGGGAAAATAATCATTAACATGAGCACTGTGTCTCCATCCATAAGCAAAGAAATGGCTTACTTATGCAGCCAGCAGAACAATCATTACCTGGATGCTCCTGTATCGGGTAGTGTGAAGCAGGCAGAGGATGGACAACTGGTGATCATGGTTGGCGGGGAAAAGACAATATTTGAAAAAGCACTGCCTTTATTCGAACATCTTGGTAAGGTAGTGATGCGAATGGGTGATACGGGTACTGGCAATACCACGAAACTTGCTATCAATACACTACTGGCATTTCATGTGCAAGGACTTGCTGAAACGGTTGTCCTTGCTCGGAAAAACGAAATCAGGATAGAGGATTTGATAACACTTATTAATGCTAGCGCATTAGGCAATCCCTTAAACAAAATAAAAGGAGATGCCATTATCCAAAATAATTTCAAGGCTGCATTTGCACTCAAACACATAGCAAAAGATCTCCGCTTGGCAAAAAATATCGGATTAACTACACCTATGGGTGAGACAGCATTTAAGGCATTCCAACTGGCCGAGCCCGCACTGGGAGAAGAGGACATTATCGCTATTATCAAGCAAATCCATTAGAAGTAAAAAAGATTCAAGCGATTTTTCCCGATGATCTGCTATGGCTTTCACCTCAAGCCATTATTTTTTCACTACTCAATTTGTTTTTCCATCTACATGTCCTGATATGGAATGGCTTTTGGGCGACAGGAACTGCCCGTTGAGCGATTGACCGATAAATAAACACGCAGCAGGAAATAGCTTTGTTTTTCAAATATTTTAAAAAACAATAAAAACAAAAATTATGAAAAAGATCCTTTTAGCCGCAGGCATATTCCTGGTGACTGCCAGCGTAACATTTGCGCAGGAAAACGATGACCGCGATAACGCAGTCGTAAATCCGCTTATTAAGAGCCAATTCGAAACTGATTTTCCCAACGCGACAAACGTCGATTTTGAAAGTAAAAAAAGCTTCGATGAAGTATCTTTCACGCAAGACAAAGAAAAAATCAGCGCGTACTACGACTATAATGACCAGCTGATCGGTACTGTTGAGACGAAAGCATTTTCGGATTTGCCTGCTAATGCGCAAAAGGAAATCCTAAAGAAATACGCCGATTATACTATCACCGGGGTTGTCAAATTTAATGACAATGAAAGTGACCATACGGAAATGATACTGTACGGAAGATCACTCAATGATGCTGACAATTATTTTGTGCAGCTAAAAAACGACAGCAGAATAATATTAGTTAAAGTAGATCTATCCGGTGGGATTGATTTCTTTACAACAATGAAATAGATTTTTTAAATTATCCATTTTCTATGGACCGGAGGCTGTCTCAAAAGAGGCGGCCTCTTTTTCGTTTTAGTCATTGAGGGCGGGTAATTTTTGATTTCGTCAGTTTTTGATACGAAAGATTTTATGTGTGTTGGGGG
>JAJPJP010000224.1 GCA_021324175.1 Chitinophagia bacterium | reverse complement strand
GGACCCGGCTGCGATCATCCTGTGATTGGCATAAGACCAGGCGAAAAAATACATGAGGAGATGATCACGGCTTCCGACTCATTTACTACCTATGACCTTGGCAATTATTATGCGCTCTTGCCCCAGGTACCAGCATGGAACCTGGATGAATACCTCGCCCATTTCAAGGCGGTCAAAGTACCAGAAGGATTCAATTATAACTCCGGTACTAATGACCAGTGGCTGACCGTGGCAGAGCTGCGATCCCTGATAAAAGAACATGTGGACCCAGACTTTTCATTCTGATGCAAGGTAAATCGATTCCATACGGCAGACAGAGCATAAGCGAAGAAGACATAAAAGCGGTAGTGACCACCCTGCAATCAGATTTTTTAACACAGGGACCAAGAATCGCTGAATTTGAGCTGAAGTTTGCCAGTTATGTCGGTGCAAAATATGCGGTAGCTGTTGCCAACGGCACTGCCGCGCTTCATCTCAGCGCCATGGCTCTGGAAGTCGGACCCGGTCAGCGCGTTATCACCACCCCGATCACGTTTTGCGCCTCTGCTAATTGTGTTAAATATTGCGGAGGCGAAGTGACTTTTGCAGATATTGACCCCGACACCTACCTGCTCGACATCGATCAGGTAAGGAAATTGCTAGAGCATTCGCCGAAAGGTTCTTATACCGGAATTATTCCCGTGGACTTTGCCGGCAGGACGCTGAACATGGAGAAGTTAGGCACCCTCGCAAAAGAATTCGGACTTTGGATTATTGAGGACGCTTGTCACGCACCCGGGGCGTATTTCATGGATTCGCAAAATGAAAGGCAGTTCTGTGGCAAGTGTAATTATGGAGACGTCGCCATTTTTTCGTTTCACCCCGTAAAACACATCACTTGCGGGGAAGGCGGTATGATCACTACCAATAATGAGAGTCTATATAAGAGATTACTGGTATTGCGCACTCATGGGATTACTAAAGATCCGGCGATGCTGCAGGAAAATGATGGAGGATGGTATTATGAAATGCAAACCCTCGGGTATAATTACCGCCTGACTGATTTTCAAGCAGCGCTAGGTATTTCCCAGTTGGACAAAGCAGCCGACCGACTGTCTAGGCGAAGGGAAATCGCTGCTGTTTATTTTAATGCATTCAAGGAAAAACCATATATCCGCGGTCAGTCTGGTGTGATCGACGGGCATGCATATCATTTATACATTATACGCACGGCAAAACGCAAAGGCTTGTATGATTTCCTAAAAGGCAAAAACATCTTCCCGCAAGTGCATTATATTCCCGTTCACCGGCTTCCGTATTACCAAGCGCTGGGATGGAAAAAAGGCGATTTCCCACATGCCGAAAAATATTATGAAGAATGTTTGAGTTTACCCATGTACCCTACATTAAGTGGGGAAGAACAGCAATATGTAATTAATTGTGTGGACGAATTTTTTGAAGGAAACTAAGGTGATTTTTCGAGTTGACGGGAGTGAGGAAATTGGTTTGGGTCATATGGTAAGAAGCCTGGCACTGGCCGACATGCTGCAAAAAGACTTTCAATGTGAGTTTGCAGTCCGGAGTCCCTCTCGCTTCGTAAAGGATCAAATAAACCAGGGACCATTTCATTTGCTTGAGTTCAATCCGGATTCTAACGGTTTGCCTTCAGAAGAGTTATTGGCTCATGTTAAGAGTTCGGACATTGTAGTTCTGGATGGTTATCAGTTTAGTGGCACTTATCTCAAGCTCGTTAAGGAAAAAGGTTGCCGGATTGTTTGCATTGACGACCTTGGAGGTGAATTTCTTCGGGCAGATGTGGTTATTAACCATTCCCCCGGAGCATTAAAACAGTCCTACCGGACCGGACCGTTCACCCGGGTTTTGACCGGGCCGCAATACGCGTTGCTGCGAAAGGAATTTTTGTCAGCCGCCGGCGGAGCCCGAGACATTGACGAGGTTTGCGCGGCATTTATCTGTTTTGGTGGATCTGATCCCAATAACCTGACTGTACGAGCACTTGATGCCATGCTCGAAATTGAGGAAGTTCAGGATATTCATATCGTTATCGGTTCCGCTTATCATTTTGCCCATCAGCTAAAAGATAAAATCGCATCGGTTTCTTCCAAAAAAAATGTCACCCTGTATCATGACATCGCAGCCAAGGAACTGCTGGATGTTATGTTGGCAAGCCAACTGGCCGTTGTTCCCGCAAGCAGTGTATGCATGGAAGTCATCTGCGTAGGAATGGGTTTGATTTTGGGTACTTACGTTGACAATCAGAAAACAATGCTTGCGGGTTGTACGGACCTGGACTGTTGTTATTCTGTTGGGAATTATAACGAGATGTCTACTGCTGAGTTAACCACACACATAAGAAACTATATTCTCTCAGGTAAATGGAAGGATCATACTGCCAACCAAAAAAAAATCATTACCGGCGATTCCAATACAAGACTGTTGCGGTATCTCAAGGAACTAGTGATAGAAGACCAAATCGTGATTCGAATTGCCAGAGTTGAAGATATGATTACATATTTTAACTGGGCCAATGATCCGGAAGTGCGCAAAAATTCTGTTCAGACCGCTGAGATTGCTTTGGATGATCACAAGCAATGGTTTTATAACAAAATATCTTCACTCGACTCTGAATTATATTATTTTGAACTGGACAATTTGCCCATGGGCCAGGTAAGATTTGACCTTGCAGGAAACGTTTTCCGAATCGGATTTTCCATAGACAAAAATTTCAGAAAAAGGGGGCTAGGAAAGATTATTCTCCAAAAAGCTATGAAAACCCTGCTGTTCGAGTACAATAAACCGCTCAGCCTGGAAGCCATTGTTAAACCTGAAAACGATTCTTCGGTAAAAATATTTCAGGGGCTTGATTTTGACCGTGCAGAAAGCGTGGCACTCGATGGGAAGAAATATTTACGGTTCGTAAAAGAAATCCTGGTATGAAAAATATCCAGATCGCGGGACGGCAAGTAGGTGGTGGAGAGCCGCCATTTATCATTGCCGAAATGAGCGGAAACCATAATCAGTCCATTGAAAGGGCAATGCAAATCATCACAGCCGCCTCAAATTGCGGTGTCCATGCCATTAAGCTCCAGACTTACACGCCCGACACGATGACCATACCGGGAGCGTTGACCATTGATGATCCTGGATCAATTTGGAACGGAAGAGAACTTTATGATCTCTACAAAGAAGCCTATACCCCTTGGGAATGGCATGCCGAACTGTTTGATTTTGCAAAAAGCCTTAACCTGATCCCTTTCAGCACACCATTTGACGAAACTGCGGTGGATTTTCTTGAAAGTCTAAATGTACCCTGTTACAAGATCGCATCCTTTGAGAATTCAGACTGGCCACTACTGGAAAAAGTTGCCAGAACGGGCAAACCCGTTATTATGTCCAGCGGCGCAGCGACAGTTTCTGAAATCGGTGAAGCCGTCGAGATATTGAAAAACGCAGGATGTGAGGAATTGATCCTGCTAAAATGTACAAGCACCTACCCGGCAACGCCGCAAAATACTAACCTGCTAACCATACCGCATATGCGGGAATTATTTAATTGTCCAATCGGGCTGTCCGATCACACTATGGGCATCGGCGTTGCCGTTGCTTCTGTTGCACTGGGCGCCTGTGTGATAGAAAAACATTTTACCCTAAGAAGGGCAGACGGAGGAGTTGACAGTGCTTTTTCCATGGAGCCAGGAGAAATGAGTCTGCTTGTTTCGGAAACTGAAAAGGCATCCCAGGCCATGGGGGTTATTCAATACGGTGTCCAGGAGTCAGAAAAACAAAGTCTCGCGTTCAAGAGATCCATTTATGTTGTCAGGGATATTGCAAAAGGTGAAGCCTTCAATAAAGTGAACATTAGGGTTATAAGGCCAGGCAATGGCCTTGCTCCCAAATTCTATAAGAGCCTTATCGGCAAAACGGCGCAAAAAAACTATCCGGCCGGCACTCCTCTTTCGTGGGAAAACATTTTATGAAAGTTGGATCTGGAAGACCGTGAACAATCTAGCCATTATCACCGCGCGGGGAGGCAGCAAACGAATTCCCAAAAAAAACATCAAAGATTTTTTAGGATTCCCGATTATTAAATATTCGATTGAATCGGCTTTTGAAGCAGGATGCTTTGATGAGGTGATGGTTTCGACTGATGATCTGGAAATTGCCGACGTAGCCCTTCGTTATGGGGCAAAAGTCCCCTTCCTTCGTTCAGCCGAAGCGGCAAATGATTTTGTGACAACTGCTGATGTGCTTAATGAAGTGCTGGATGAATACGCAAAAAGGGAAAAACATTTTACTTATTGTTGTTGTATTTACCCCACTGCACCCTTTGTAACGGGCGCGAAACTCAAGTCTGCGTACGAAAAACTGATTGAAACCGGTGCCGATACCGTTGTTCCAGTCGTTCGATTTAGTTTCCCCATTCTCCGGTCATTTAAAATTGAAAACGGCCTCGTGAAACTAAACTGGCCCGAACATATGAATTCTCGTTCGCAGGATCTTCCTCCCGCATATCACGATTGCGGGCAATTCTATTTTTTCAGAACGGCCGCATTTAAGGAGAGCAAGAAACTTTTTACTGATTTTACAGTTCCATTTGAGATACCGGAATCGGAAGTCCAGGATATTGACAACGAGGAAGACTGGATGATCGCCGAAATTAAATACAGCTTTGGTCAGAAGAAAGGGGGCAAAAGCAATGTATAAAGCCTTAGTGATCGGTTGTGGTAATATCGGTGCGCTGTATGACTTTAATAATGGCGAAATTCAAACACACGTGAAAGCACTCCATCTGAACCCGCGATTTTCCCTTTCGATATTTGATAACGATAAAGACCTAGCAAAAAAAATTTCGCGCAAATATGCATGCGAAACTGTGGAGATGCTGGATGACGAGACCCTTCAATCCTTTGATTGCATCAGTATCTGCACGCCTACGCGGACGCATGCGGGCTTTATTTTAAAAGCCATGAAGAGCGGTGTCAGGTTGATTATCTGTGAAAAGCCCATTTCTAATGAATCTTCTGAACTGGAAGAAATAAAAGGATTATATGACGAGATAGGGAAAAGGATTGTGGTAAATTATTGCAGGATGTTTCTGCCGGCTTATCATCAATTAAGGGATTTTATTTCCCGTTTGCTCAAAAATGAAAAACTCACCAATATAGAGGTGCGTT
>JAJPJP010000329.1 GCA_021324175.1 Chitinophagia bacterium | reverse complement strand
GGTTAGTGTCTACTTATATTCTCATATTTAAGAGGAGAATCCAATTGATTTAATTATTTTATCTGCATGATCCCTGGAATTCTCTATGAACCAAACGTGGGTATTCATGCCTCCGCAGATAACTCCTGCAAGATAAACGCGTTTCAGATTTGTTTCCATCGTTTCGGGATCGTATGCGGGTTCAAGCATCTCGTCGTCGGAGAGTCGTATGCCGATCTTTTTCAAAAAATCAAAATTTGGTTGATAGCCCGTCATGGCTATCACGTAATCGTTCGGCACTGTCATAATGCCATCCGGCGTTTGGATGTCGACTTCCGATTGCCGAATTTCCTTAACCTTTGAATTCGTAAAAGCCCGAATGCTCCCTTCCTTGACCCTGTTCTCGATGTCCGGCCGAACCCAATATTTGACACGCTTGCCAATCCCATCACTTCGAATCACCATTGTTACATCAGCGCCCTTACGCCAGGTTTCCAGTGCAGCATCGACCGCCGAGTTATTTGCGCCAACCACAATGACCTTGTGCATTGCATAAAAATGAGGATCCTTGTAGTAGTGGGTGACTTTCGACAGATTTTCTCCCGGAACGTCCATTAGCACGGGGATGTCATAAAATCCTGTAGCAATAATAATATACCGGGCCGTATATAGTTGCCGATTGGTTTGTACCTCATATAAATTATCTAGAGGCTCGACTGAAGTTACTTCCTCCTGAAGGCGAATGTGCAAATGATTCGAAACAGCGATGCGCCTGTAGTATTCGAGGGCCTCAGGCCTGGTAGGTTTCGGGTTGTTGCTTACAAATGGTACCCCTCCTATTTCAATTCGCTCCGAGGTAGAGAAAAAAGTCATATTGGACGGATAATTGTAAAGCGAATTGACCAGGCAACCTTTCTCCAAAATCAGGTATTTGAACCCTGCCTTTCCGGCTGCAAGCCCGCAGGCCAGTCCAATCGGGCCGCCACCTACGATAATAATGTCAAACTTATCTTTCATTGTTGGAAGCAAATTTACATACATTCACAGGAACCGTAAATGCGCATCGGCGGAGTCTGTAACTATTATGGCCAACCGATAATTCTTCTTAGGCGGATATGAGGGAATTTGGACATGCTATTCCCGAAAGCCAGAGTTTGGTGAAAGTTTAGCGGGCTCGAGATCACGCCTCAGAAATCCAATAAACCAAAATTGACTACTTTCATTCCCTAATTCCTAATAATATGGACCAGCTTGCGAGCTATTGGTGGTTACTGATTATCATAATATTTTTATTTGGCGCGTTTGTAACCGTAAACCAGGGATATGTATACGTCATAACGATGTTCGGTAAATATCGTCGGATACTTTTGCCTGGTCTGAGTTTCAAAATTCCATGGCTGGAACAAGTTTCCAAAAAAATCAGCATTCAAAACCGATCCATCGAACTGCAATTTCAGGCCGTGACGGCCGATCAGGCAAATGTATATTTCAAAAGTATGCTTCTTTACTCAGTGCAGAACGCAGATGAAGAAACCATAAAAAAAGTAGCATTTAAATTTATTAGCGAAAAAGACCTTATGCAGGCGCTCGCAAGAACCATCGAAGGAAGCATTCGTTCTTTTGTCGCAACAAAAAAGCAAGCGGAAATCCTCGGCTTACGAAAAGAGATCGTAGAATTCGTCAAGGCGCAAATCGATCATTCGCTCGAAGAATGGGGCTATCACCTCCTCGACCTTCAAATAAATGACATCACCTTTGACCAAGTGATCATGGACTCGATGAGCAAGGTCGTTGCGAGTAATAATTTGAAAGCGGCAGCAGAAAACGAGGGGCAGGCTCTCTTAATAACCAAAACGAAGTCCGCAGAAGCGGAGGGAAATTCCATCAGAATCTCCGCCGAAGCTGAAAAAGAAGCGGCGCGGCTGCGCGGACAGGGAGTCGCCCTGTTCCGCCAAGAAGTTGCGAAAGGTATGACCGAGGCCGCAGAGCAAATGAAAAAGGCCAATTTGGATACAAATGTCATTCTCTTTAGTATGTGGACTGAAGCCCTGAAAAACTTTGCCGAAGTGGGAAAGGGCAACGTCATTTTTCTCGATGGGAGTGCCCAGGGAATGGAAGGGACCATGAAGCAGATCCAAGCCTTGATGCTCAAACAGGATTCCTGAGTAACCTGGCAGCCAATCTTCGCTTTGCGAAATTTCGAGTCGATTCCATTGAAAACAAAATAAGCTTCATCGTCAACAATCGAAAATTGAAATGTGGTGCCGGATGCTTACCATTACAATAGCACCCTGATACTGAACAAGTGACTTGGGCAATTCACACACTTTAGCATTTTGTTAAAAAATAGATTCCTATGGCTGCCGTTATTAGGCAATACCTTTACTTTCAACAAAAACGTTCTGGATGAACCCAATTTTCCTACAGATTACAGTAGATTCAGCAAAAATTAAAGATAGCCTGGCGATGGCAGCTCAGGCTTCGGGACCAAAAGAAGAAAGTTTGTGGGATATTCTTCATCGAGGCGGACCATTGATGATTCCGCTTGCCCTATTATTAGTCGTAGCGATTTTTTTCTTCTTCGAACGCCTGATCGCGATTAATAAAGCGTCAAAAGTGGATGACAATTTTATGAGCATCATCAGGGATCATATTGTTACTGGAAATGTGAGCGCTGCGAGAAGCTTGGCCAAGAATACTAATAACGCGGTCGCCAGAATAATTGACAAGGGAATTCAGAGAATCGGGAAGCCTATCGATGCAATTGAACGCAATATGGAGAATGTAGGTAAACTCGAATTATACAAGATGGAAAGAAACGTTTCAATTCTTTCGGTGATAGGTTATATTGCGCCGCTTTTTGGTTTCCTGGGAACGATAATCGGGATGTTTCAACTTTTTTACAGCATTGCATCGACTGGCGAATACAGCATTTCAAACATTGCTGGGGGTATATATGTGAAAATGATTTCATCGGCCTCAGGTCTTATCATAGGTATAATTGCCTATGTGGGTTATCGGTATTTAAATTCGCAAATCGATAAGACAACCAACAAAATGGAGGCTGCAAGTGCTGAATTTGTTGACATCCTGCAGGAACCCACGAGATAGCAAAGTATAAAATCGGACGAAGATGAATTTGCGAAAAAGACATAAGGATGAAGGTGAGGTCCATACGGGTCCGTTAAATGACATTCTTTTTATTTTGCTGCTATTTTTTCTGATTGTTTCTACGCTGGCCAATCCGAATGTCATCAGGCTTTCACAGCCGAAATCCAAGAGTGATACGAAATCAAAGCAAACCGTAGTCGTTTCGATCGACGCAAATAAGCAATTTTATGTCGGAACTACCAAAGTTGCCCTGGCAGATTTACGATCCAGGCTTCAACCGTTCCTGGCTAAGGAACCTGACCAGCCTTCCATTGTCATCAATGCTGACAAATCCGTTCCGGTCGAAGATGTTGTCGCAGTAATGCGTGTTGCGCGCGATCTTGGCGCAAAGAGCGTCTTGGCAGTCGATAAAAATGGAGTGAAATAATCGCGCAGGGCAAATGCGTCTGTGTGTTTACAGCGCAATATGTCCTCTGAGGGAGAATACATGGACGGGGCCCCTGTCTTTATTATAGCCAGGATTATTGACGAATTGATAATCAAGGCTAAGCCACAGCGAATTGTATACCTTCATATTATAATATGTCTCCATGATGGCTTCATGGCCATAATTGAGGTTGCCGTCGCCGATAATAAATCCATAACCACCTTCTTTCAAAAACTGACGATGTATGGCGGAGATGCCGTTTACCACGACTGCCAGCCCAGCTACGTCAGCTGCTCTGTTCCACGATGTTCCCCTTAATGAAAGTCCGGCACTTTCTGTTTGGTCTATTTCAGTAAAGGCCCAAGTAGCATATTGACCGTCATTCCAGCCAATTCGCGAAAACGCACCCAGGTCCTTGGTGACCTCCTGCTCTATATTCAGGTAAATCCCAAATTTATGACCTCCGTAGGTGCTGGCTTTGGCCGTTCCCGAAATAATATTGAGGATATTGGAATCCCCTGTTTTTAATGCCACCAATCCCTCCTGGTATGACGGTGACCGGCATGTTGTATAACTGGACATTAAGCGTACAACTCCGTTGGACCCGTTCACCCTGATCTTTTTTTCCAGTTCCAGTATCTCTGATTGGGCCTTGCCAAAAACGTATTCCATTTCGGAATGATTGGCAATAACCGGCACGGCTACACTGGATGCCCTTAACGCCCACTTTGGCTCTACGAGTTCTGCTACCAAGCCCATCGTATAGCCCCGGGTGTTAGCCGGATAGTCCCATGCACCCTGGCTCATTAAGCTCCAGTTCAAAAATTGCTCGCGCGGGTCATGGCTATATGTATTGACATCAAAAAAATCTGTCATTGAAAATTTGCCCGCACTGATCGAAATCCTGCTTGTCGGTACGAGTCACTCTACGTGATTCAGGTCATCTTCCGTAGTGTCGTAATTGGAATGTCCCAACGGGATAATTTGCTGCAGGTAGGCCCTGGCAATAGACATGAGCGGAGCAGGGTTACCGATACGATAAGTTTCGCCGTTTACTGCACCGGCTATTCCAACCGAATAACTCAATCCACGTCCCCCGGACAATTCGGGGTTGACGTACACTGCCGCGCCTTTCCATAAATTCTTGCCAAGGAATAATGTTGTCGTGATGCTGGTTGCTCCGAATTCCACGGTATCACCCATACTGTTGGTTCCACTGTATTTTGCCCTGAAACCGGGGTGTGCCTGCGATACGATGGTCAGCTGGAAGTGGTAACTCCAACCAGAATCAGGAATGATTGGTCTATTCTCCTGGCTGTACAGCGAAAAACCAGGAACTAGCAGGATAGCCAGGAAGGCATATGATGACTTAAGACGCATTCACTTTCTCAAAGCTCCGCAAAAGTAGATTCCACTATGGCGTTGAACAAATTAATTATAGCAACAATGTTGCTTTTACCAGCCGTTGCTTCCCATGCAAATCCTTACGTATGGCAATATTCTGAAATCCTTTATCAAGGAACAATTTCTTAACATTGGCGCCCATTTTTTCATGCGTTTCAACATAGATTGAGCCGGGTCTCGAAAGCTTTTCCATGCCAAGGTCAGCTATTGCTTCGTAGAAAACCAGCGGATCGTTGTTACCCACGAATAACGCCTCGTGAGGTTCAAAATTCACGACATTAACATGAAGAGTTTCCTTTTCGATAAGGGGTATATATGGTGGGTTGCTGACGATCACATCGAAATCAGAAATAGATTTCCGTTGTCCTTTGTTCAAAACGTCCAGCAATCCGAACTGCACACTTACTCCGTTAGCGGCGGCATTTTGATGAGCAAGCAACAAAGATTTGTTACTGATGTCACAGGCCTGAACATCAATCGCCGGAAATTTGGAGGCAATGGTAACGGCTATGCACCCGCTGCCGGTTCCTACATCCATCATTTTTAATTTGCCACGATAATTTGAGTAAGTGTGCCTGTCCGCCGTTTGCTCATTCAGGTCGGAAACAACCCATTGAACCAATTCTTCAGTTTCAGGTCTTGGAATAAGCACATTCTCATCGACCATAAATCGCATACCACAAAACCACGCTTCGCCCAATACATATTGAACCGGCCTGCCGCGGGACAGATCAGCCAGGTAGATTTCCAGCAATTTCTCTTTAGTGAAAGACAATTCTTCGTCCTTATGAATTACACGTTCAATTTTCCCCCACCCTGTGATCTTTTCAAGAACCAGTTCATTGATAGCTGAAGATTCGCGACTATCGTATAACCGTCCAAGTATGGTCATCAGTTTTTGACGGGCCTCACTCAACCTCATGCGACAAACTTAAATCAATACATTTGCATTAGCGAGGATCGCAATTTGGGCATTCATGAAACATACATGCTAAGATGCAATCAATTGGCCACCCTGGGCTCCGGCATGGTGGCCCCGAACCCGTTGGTTGGCGCGGTCCTGGTTAATCATTCAAGAATTATTGGCGAGGGTTATCACGCAGTTTACGGGCAGGCTCATGCTGAAGTCAACTGCCTCGCCTCGGTAGCGCCCGAGGATCGGAAATTGATCAAGGAATCCACGCTTTACGTCTCTTTAGAGCCCTGCACGCATTATGGCAAAACGCCTCCCTGCACCGACCTGATCATACGCGAGGGTATTCCAAAAGTCTTTGTAGGCAATATTGACCCGTTTCCTGCTGTAAACGGAAGAGGCCTTGCGAGACTTGCAAATTCGGGCGTCGAAACCAAGTCTGGAATTTTGGAGCGCGAAGGCGCCGAACTGAACAAAAGGTTTTTCACTTTTTATAATCACCGCAGGCCATATGTCATCCTGAAGTGGGCTCAAACCGGCAATGGTCGGATATCCTCCCAGGATGGATCAAGGTTGCATATAACAGGTCCGGTCGTCAATCGTATCGTGCATAAATGGAGGGCTGAAGAATCGGCAATTCTCGTCGGAACGCGCACAGCCACTACCGATGACCCCCGACTGACAGTCAGATTTTGGCGCGGAAATAATCCGATTCGAATTGTTATTGACTTAAAATTAAAATTAAATAAAATTTTAAAAATCTTTGATAATGAATCAAAAACATTGATAATAAATTATTACGAAAATAAATCTCACCTTAATCTGACTTTCATCAAAATAGAAAAAGGCCGTGAAGTTATACCGCAGATTCTGGAAATTCTTTTCGAAATGAAAATTCAGAGCCTCATCGTCGAAGGCGGAAGACACACTTTGCAGGCTTTTATTGATTTTGGAATTTGGGACGAAGCCCGAACGCTCACGAATCATGAAATAGTATCAGACGGAATTGGAGCGCCCGCATTGATAAATTGTAAAAAATACTTCGACGAAACAATCGGTACGACAACCATCGAATTTTTCCGGAACCTGGGCGGCGAGATTGAACCTAATTAGACTTTATTAAATTTGATTATAGTCCGGGAAAATTCTATCTTACAAGGTGTTGCGTCCAGTAAACATTAAAACCAACCAATATGAGCTCTAAATTTTTACTTTCAGCCCTGGCCGGCGCCGCAGTGGTCTTCATCTTCGGTTATCTTATTTATGGCGTCTTGCTCACTGATTTTATGAGAGATCACTCAGGAACAGCAACCGGAGTGGCCAAAAACGCAAATGAGTTCCAATTTGCCTATATAATTCTGGCTAACCTTCTTTACGGTTTCATGCTGGCATTTATTTTTAGCAAATCGGGTACTGCAACACTCGCCAAAGGATTTGGTACTGCACTAGTCATTGGTTTTCTGACTTCCGCATCCAATGACTTTATTAGCTATGGAACGGCCAATGTTTTAACGCTTCCGAGCCTTGCTGCCGATGTAGCCGGTTTTTCCATTCTTTCCGGACTTGCTGGCGTCGCAGTCGCCTGGGTCAGGGGCTTGGGCAAACCTGCTGCGCGTCCCACGGCAGCATAGTTCCCTTTCGGAAAATCACCAAGCTGGCGAGAAAATTGATATACCGGAGCTCGAAGCTAGCTTTCCCGAAATGAAGGTGCGCGATCGCCAGACAGTCGGGGGCTGACAATTGCTTCCTTGTTCCCAGGACGGTATAAGTAAAAGCCTTCCCCAGATTTTACGCCGAGGTAACCGGCGTTTACCATATTCGTCAAAAGGGGGCAAGGCGCATATTTTGAATCGCCAAAGCCGTCAAAAAGGACAAGCATAATCGCCCGGCAAGTATCCAGACCGATAAAATCTGCCAGTTGGAGTGGGCCCATAGGATGGGCCATCCCCAGTTTCATTATTGTGTCGATTTCCCTGACGCCCGCGACCCCTTGCTGGACGCTGTATATTGCCTCATTGATCATCGGCATGAGCAGTCGATTGGCAATGAAGCCGGGATAGTCGTTGACTATGCAGGGGACCTTGTTGATTCTTTTGGCAAGATCCGCGATAATTTCCGTGACCTCTTTGGCGGTGCGATAGCCATTGACGATTTCTACGAGTCTCATCACTGGTACGGGGTTCATGAAATGCATGCCGATCACTCGATCAGGTCTCTTCGTTGATTTCGCAATTTTCGTAACTGATATGGAAGAAGTGTTTGTTGAAAGTATAGCATCAATTGGTGCACCTTCATCTATTTTTTGAAATATTTTCAACTTTAATTGCAAGTCTTCGGTGGCCGCTTCCACAACCAAGTCAGCCACGTTAACACCCGTTGCGAGATTTGTTTGAGTAACTATTCGACCCAGTGCAACATGTTTTTGCGTTTCGGTAATCAGGCCCTTTGAAACCTGTCGGCTCAAGTTTTTCTCAATGGTCCTGATGGCGTTCTTTAGAACCTCTTCGTTCAAATCGACGAGCGTGACAGAATACCCGTTTTCCGCGAAAACATGGGCAATACCATTACCCATTATTCCTGCTCCTATGACGGATATATTCGTAATCATAGCAATATTTTAGGGAAGGCTTTAGTGAAAGTAACCAAAATCCTGAATGACCCAATTCGAAGTCCGAACAGCTGAAAATTTAGTTATTATTCTTGAAATCGCCTCGCTTCCAGGCATTAATAAAGTCGGCCCAAGCAATCGGGTTAAATATATTTTGAGGAGGAGCCTGGCCCTGGTAATAGTACCGGGTAGCATTTTGTCTTAGGTAGGTGCTGGCTGCTTCCCTGGCATCAGCAGGCAGCGTCTTTTCGAGCATCCTTCGCTTTGCTTCACTCATGTTTTGCCTGGCGATCTCAATTTGATCATCCGGCACTGTGGTATTAACAAAATCGCGTTCGAACTGGTCCCTTGATGGTCGCGGCTTTATTACCGTAACGGGCAGGTACATCGCTGTGTCTGTCAGCAGCTGGATCATGCTCAATTGATTTCCCTTTGTATCTTTTGAAATCGTCACGATGGCCGGCTTATAGCCGATACTGGTAAATTCTACGACATCACCCTTTAGGATAACTAGGGAAAAGACGCCCTGGTCATTTGTGAAGGTTCCCTGATTTCGACCTTTTACCGCGATTGTAACACCGGGAAGGCCCTTCAGGCTGTCTGAGCTCATTACAAAGCCATAGATCTCGACAACTGAATCTCTCAATTTATCGAACTGCGCTTGGGCGAAAAATGGAGATACCAAAACAAATATGTAAAGTATAGTTTTTTTCATTCATCCTACTTTGGAGTTCATATCAATTTGCTTACCAATTTACAATGATCGGAAGTCGCGCGCCAAAATCACCGTCAATTGGCCTTTGGTTTCTCTTTTCAGTTCGGCTCAAATTTAGAATTTATATACCGAAAATAGCAAACAAAGTACTGCGCCTATTGGTTAATTTTGCATCCGATTAATATTTAACAAATTATTGAGCATGACCACAGAAAGTGTCCTGGAAGCGCTAAAGAACGTACAAGAACCTGATCTCGGAAAGGACATTGTAACGCTGAACATGGTGCAGGATATATCGGTTAACGGCAACAATGTAGGGTTTACCATCGTACTGACGACCCCCGCCTGCCCCCTGAAGGAACTGATCAAGAACGCATGCATCAATGCGGTAAAACTACTTGTGCAAAAAGATGCGATTGTTCAGGTCAGATTTACATCGAACACGACGACAGGCCGAAAAGACAATCGCACTCTCCTGCCGAAAGTAAAGAACATCATTGCAATTGTCAGTGGCAAGGGCGGCGTCGGGAAAAGCACCGTCGCGGCCAATTTCGCTTTGTCGCTGGCGAAGGATGGTGCCTCAGTGGGGCTGATGGACGCAGACATCTACGGGCCAAGCCTGCCGATCATGTTCGGTTTACGCGGTGAAAGACCAAAAATGATGGATGTGGGGGGAAAAGGAATGATAGTTCCGATAAAAAAGTACGGCATCGATGTAATGAGTATCGGATTGCTGGTTGATGAAAAAAACGCGGTCGTATGGCGCGGACCCATGGTAAGCAGCGCAATCCGGCAGTTCGTCTCTGATGTATACTGGAGTGAATTGGATTATCTGATCATCGACATGCCACCAGGAACGGGAGACATTCACCTGACCCTTATTCAAACCGTACCTGTGACCGGTGCAATTATTGTAACCACTCCACAAGACGTTGCGCTGGCTGATGCCAAAAAAGCTATTGCCATGTTCTCACAGGCGCAGTTGAAAGTCCCCATCATTGGCCTCGTCGAAAATATGGCCTATTTTATACCCGCCGAACTCCCCGACAAGAAGTATTATATTTTTGGTAAAGAAGGTGGTAAAAATCTGGCAGCCGAATATGAAATTCCCTTCCTTGGACAGATCCCTTTGATTGAATCAATAAGACAGGGAGGAGACACTGGGACCCCGGCGATGATTGGAGACGATTCAGCGGCGAAAATGGCATTTGAAGATTTCGCGGGCAATGCCACCCGCCGAATAGCAGTCATTAATGAGCAGTTGAAAGGATCATTAAGCGTTCTGAATGCAAATTAAACCGGATTCTACTTGTTCAGTGATAAAAATTGAATCTTAATGTACGACGTACCTTACTTTAAGGCAGGCCATGAAAAGGAAGTGCTTGAATTCATGCAAGACCATCCGTTTATTGTATTATGCGGCGCAGGGAAAGACTTGCGTCCCGTCGCAACCCATATACCAGTTCTGTTCGAGCGAAGAGACGAAAAATTGTTCCTTTTGGCGCATGCGATGAAAAAACAGGTTCACACCAGGGTCTATGAAGAAAATCCAAATGTATTGGCAATTTTCTACGGACCACACACTTACGTAAGCGCCAGCTGGTACGATAAAAAGACAATTGCGAGCACGTGGAATTACCAGGCTGTTCATGCTAGCGGAACGTTGAAGTTTGTTGATGAAAACGGGTTAAGAAATATTCTTACGCGCCTGACAGAAAAGTTTGAGAACGACCCTCAATCGCCGGCGTTGGTTGATAAAATGGAAAAAGAATATGTGGACAAGATGATGCAGGCCATTGTAGGATTCGAGATCGAAATTATGGTGGTCGAGCATGTTTTTAAGCTAAGCCAGAACCGTGATGAAAAGAGTTATGATAATATCATTGAAAAATTGAAACAACAGGATGGCGATGCAAAAGAGATCGGAGAATTAATGGAGAAACGAAAAGCAAAAGTATT
>JAJPJP010000259.1 GCA_021324175.1 Chitinophagia bacterium | reverse complement strand
CTGCTTTGCAGCTCATTCACGCGAGTGAAGAATTCAGAGTATATCTTTTCGACTGAATCTGATTGAACGGGGTTCAACGAAAGCCAGCGGTTTAGCGTATCCTTCACGATTGAAGCCATTTCGCCAGGCGATTTTCGACTTACATTATTTACGGCGTTGATTTTCTTTTGGCCGAATGACTGGACAAAGAGGAGCGTGACTACTACTACGACGAGTGCACTTTTCATAACAAGATGGTTTAGCGGTTAATGATTAAAGTTTATTGATATACGTTGCGAATCCTGTACGCCCTCTGTAATTTCAGACACAGGTTTCGCATTAGCTAAACCAATAGCCTACGTCACAAAGGTTACTAAGCATTGCCGAAAATTAAACGGGAATCTTAGCAGATAACCATTGACATTTGGTTTTTCTAAATAGGATCAGAAAATTAAAACGGCATCCAAAAATCAAGGGAGGAAAAAATACAGTTTTCAAAAGTCAGTAAGCTTGGTCAAAGTCTTCAGTAGGACGGGAAGTGGTTTATTGATATCTGATTTCTTTGTGGAGTTAAAAATAGAAAACAAAACCAATTCAAAAAATCACAGAAAAAAGCATGAGAAAAAAACAGGTCAAAAAAATTCGGAAAATACGGTATTATTGGAATTAATGTTCAACCAGCAAAATTGTTGAAACTATTTATTGGCAATAGTTTAGAATATTATTCTACGAACTAACCCTTAGACGTCAAAAAAAAGATAAATTTTTTTCCAAGAAACTTTTCCATTATATTTTTGCGCGCGCGCCTTTAGCTCATTTAATTTCAGAGAATATAACGGTGTCGTATAGCCGGTGATTATTTCCCAAGGATTTAGTTAGAAAGTGCCATACGATGGTTGCCTATGAAGACGATTTTAAGAGCAAAAGGTTCAAAAATGTAGCAAAGTAGTGATGCACTGCAAATATGAAATTGTCCAAGTAGGAATCGAACCTTATTTGCGATCTAATTGACTTCGAGTGATTTGAAACCGGGTTTAGTGGTCGAATCACCGAATTGGTAATAAAATGTGGAGGCTCGTTGTCCGGTTTGGGGTCAGAAGTTGCAGAGAACGAAGGAAATGAACTTCTTGTTTTTTCTAAATTTGAAGTTCATATTTAAAATTGCATCAACAGCTGAAATGCACGCCGGGTAAGACTTTCAGAAGATCCGTGCTTCAGATTTTTTTAGCGACAGGATTATGAAATTTCACGAACTTCACCCATGTCTCTGAAAATACACCAACCTTGATAAGAACTATTTTTTCTGCTTTAAGGATCGCGTTAAATTTATCGCATCTTGACAGAAAGGCAATTGCATAAACTTAGGGGGTCCTATCACAGATATCGGAAGACGGTTCTGCAGATTAACAACGACCTCACATTTTGGAGCAGTTCCCTTGTTAACCGTGTCGAAAAGTATACTGAAGAGAACAGCTGGCGAGAGGGCTTTGTTTACGACTCCGTTTTTGCAACCTACGATATTGGCCTTGACGGTTCGGGTATTTTAATGATGATGAATGAACGGTTTTCTGCTGGTGTGGGGGACTTGCAGAATTGGGCTAAAGGCTTTAACGGACGCTTAACCGGTCTTTATGTCGTTCGGGAGTATAACGAGCTCGAATTGCTGTTGTTGGGGACCGCGAATCAGAAATACTTTCCCAAAATCAATTACCAGCCAGAGGTGAGTTTTTATAAGACGATTGAACGTAAAATTCGGCACCAATTGAGGGAGCACGGCCTAGAAATTGAGTCGACGAACAACCGCCATATCCTGACCTTTTTCAAGCTGAAATGTCATGAATATCATTTGTTCTTGAACGCGCCGGTGCAAGGATTTGATATCAGATGGGAGCAATTTTTTGAATTCATTTCAATTTTAAGAAATTCGATGGCCAATAACAGGGGCGCGTTCACCTCTAAGGGAATGGATAAAATCAGCGAGGAATATGAGATTCTTATAAGGTTGCTTTTTAGAATCTACGCCGAGGATGACCTCAACTACATTTTGGAATTACAATCCGAAAACTATCACAATTTTTGGAATCTCATAAACGATTTTGCGGCCAATACAATCAAGGTTCTTGCAAACGAGAGGACCCTAGATTTATCGCATAGCTCACAGACCGATGGTGATTTAGGCGCCTACCCATTTGTTTATTTCTATAGCTTCCGCCAATTTAGACTATCAGGGAACGGAATTTCATTTTAAGAAACGGCCTTGCGATTGACTCTCCGTTGCCTTTATGTGTAACCAAATTTCAAAGCAAGAAAAAAGTAGCGGAAATACCTCCGAAATGATGGCAATTTAACAAGTGCATTTGTAACCGGCGCGGTCAGCTCATATATAATCTCCTACATTTGGGCAAGATCTACTTTTTATCGCAAGTATGCCTGTCTACACTGCAAATGAACTTAACTTTATTAAAATTTCCAAAGGCGGAAGCATTCAATGCCGCCGCAAAACATAATTACCGCTGAAAAACCACCGAACGATTTCTTTGTGGTCATAGTCATTAAAGTACAGTTCGAACCTAATTGAATCTTTTGTTAATTCGATTCCTCCGCGAATAAATGGATAGGCGTGTTTTTTTGGGCTGTCGACTATTTCCGTAGGTTTAATATGTCCGATCCGATTGGGAATGACGAATCGGGCTGAATCTAAGTAATATTGCCTTGGCTTTAGCAGCGAGGCGGGATCATGAAACATATAACTCGCTTTTTTATATACTGTTATTAAAAGAGTCGAATCGCCGGGCAACCTTTGAGCGGACGCCATGTTTGGATATGACCTTCGACTTTGTCCCGAGCAGAAACTTGCAAAAAGCAAAAACAATACTGTCAATTTTCTCATATAAAGTACAAAGTTATTGCAAGGAATGGTCCCCTCCGAGAGGAGAATAGTCAAAGAACCGAATTCTCATGAATCTGATAAAACCCTCTATTACATCATCTGGGTTAGACTGCTTGTCAGCTTCGATAGACTTAAACAAATCTCCTTCAGGCAAAGGTAGTCTCGAATTCATAAATAAATCTACGTATGTATTAGTTACTTTCTGAAGATTACTTGTGGGACCGGGATACTTATTCTCCTTCAGTGTATGTCTTACCTTCTCCTCAAAGCTTTCATCTTCATCCCAGGGTTGAAATCCATGATGTGCCGGCGAAGTTGCATCTTGTAGTGGATGTATGGCGATACCTAAATTCCTATACGCCTCGAATTCATTACCTTTTGCTTGCGCAGCTCGTGCCAAAGCCCAGTATTTTCTGACATGGTTGTTCGCCTCCAAGTCCGCCTCTTCCACTGGCTGGCGATGACGACCATCTGACATTGCATGCATGTACGAATTGGGGGAGGTTTGATTTTTTTTGGAATCAGCCCAAACTGTTCCCTGATTCATAGCTCGTCGCCGAGCGTCAATTGAATTAGATTCATTCGGAGGCGTTTCGGCTAGGAGCGCATTTTCATTTGCCTTTTGATGAACTTGCCACAATAAAGCCGAAGCCCAGGAAGGACTGAACACTTCATTTAAATCAATATCGACATCAAATGCGGGTATAAATGTTGCTCCGAGTCCCGTCAAACCGCCAGTAATAGCGCCTATCCATCCTTTGCCTCCTGCAAATTTATCTATACCGTAGCCAACCAACGCACCCCCAAAACTAATTAAAGCCCTGTCGCCGAATACGCTGCCTGTTATGCCTCCTAATTCTCCGAAGTCAAAAGATATGCCGCCACCCGGATCAGCGTAGTTAATTGGATCATTTCCCATGGCAACATATGGAGTAGCGAACTGGTCAAAAGGATCCTGTTGGTTCCATCTGCCAATTTGCGGATTATACATTCGCAAATCAAATTCGTTCCAACTGGTATAGTCTTCTTCTTCACTGAAGTCCCCCTGGAAACGATATTTGTTATCAAGCGTACCCTCGTTCGAATTTCCCAGCTTTTGACTGCTGATTCCCGCAATCTTTAGCCCAAATGGATAATAGTGATCCTCTTCTATGATGTTTCCGTAGTGCTGCTGCACAATGAGGTTATCAAAATAAACCATTTCGTCACTTTGATTACTCACAAAAACAAAAGCATAGCCATTCTTTGGAGCTTTTTGAAAAGTCGCGATGTTACCCCCATAACTTCCGGTTGGATAAACTTGCGACTGAATGCTTCCGTCAGAAATGAAGTTCATCTGCTCATCGAAGAACAGGACAGACAAATACGCCTGGGGAGTAGTTGCGGTGGCTGGCCCGCTTCCTGGGTTCGTCAAATTAATGAGATCGGAAGTCCCGGTCAGGTTATCCGTAATTCCGGATACATTCTCGTGCGTTATAGCTGTTGTACTGGGGCTTCCAGAAAGCGCCGCTGCGAGCGAGATAATCATTGCCGTTAGCAATGAAGAATTGTTTTGCCTAGAAGCAGTTGACTGATAGTAAAAAATTACGTTTGCGGATATTTGGTCGCCGGCCATGACCTTTAGCAGAGTGTTTGGTCCCATCTGGCTGGAGGCCAAATTCCCCACCTGGCTTACGAAATCCTGAATATGAGGATTCGTCCATCCACCACCGTTTGTCCCCTGCCCGGGAATGTTTTTTACCGCAAACCGTTGTTCAACCTCATTGTTTGCCGTCGGATTACCATTTGCATCAATTTGGCCAAACTGACGCGATTCAGAATAATCGTAGGCAAGTTCCATGGTGCATTCACTCGTCGCCACGTGGGTTTCCTCGGTTAACACCATTCTCGTGTTGCCCAAGTGATCCTTGACAAAATAATCAAATACCCCCTGGGTGCCATCCGGCATATCGATATTTCCGGTAATGGTGAGTGTCGCTCCTGAAGTGGATTGGATAGTCCTCAGCCTGCCTTCTTCAAACAATATGTATCGAAGATTATCGGGGCCGAGATTTGTATTTCCTGGAGATGAGGAGGCAGCATAAATAAATTCACCAATATATGTTAAAGTCATTGCTGGCAAACTGCTTCCCGATTCAGGCGTAAAGACCTTTTGGAGTTTGTTGCCGTCAGCGTCGTAAATGAACTGGATGGTCCCCTTGCCAACAATTCTAACCTGGTCTGGTTTGTCCAGATAATTGTACGATATGCCCCTGGTGTCACCGCTACCAGTCAGCTGATTAATATTCTTGTATAAGTCAGTAGTAAGATTGCCATTGTCATCATAAAGATAGGCACCCGAGGTTCCCGCATCACCATTAGTAGCGTCGTGGAAATCTCCCAATTGTCCGTCAAGTGATCCAAGGTTGCCATTATCCGCCACTCCCGTCAATTTACTACTGTATGCGGCGTACGTATACGCGAGGCTATCTACTGTCATAGGAGATGTATGACCAGGCACGATCCCCTTTTGAACCATTGATTGCAGGTTGCCATCAAGATCATAATTTAAAGAATTTGAAGGTCCGCTTCCGGAAACAGAAAAGTCAACTGCGGCATTGTTCCACGAATCACTTGGGTTCACGATTTGATTAAAGTTGGCAGTGGCCAGCCTTCCCGCATTATCGTAAGTGTAATCGAATTTTCTTTGTGCGTCATCGCCCTGTGTGGACCACAGCTGCCCCATGATATGACCGTCGAGTTGGGGAGTGGCGAAAACACCATCTGTTTTGTCATAGCCCAGGTACATGCCAAAAAAGTTGCTCCACTT
>JAJPJP010000370.1 GCA_021324175.1 Chitinophagia bacterium | reverse complement strand
CGCATAGTCAGCAGCCTTTTCGCGTATCGCAGTCTCGAGATCAAAATGCGGGTTGTTCTGGTTTTCTTCGAGCAAGTCTTTCACATCAAAAAACCAGGGATCTCCTTTTTCCTGCAATGCCATAGCCGGCGATCCTTCCGCTTTCCCGCTTGCGCTGAACGTGAATGGAAAATATTCAGCATCGAGCTGAAGGATTGATCCGTTGATCGTGAAGTGGGTCGATGAATTGACTTGTTTCCCGTCGTCGACTTCGAAGGTCTGCAACCATTGGTGATTCGGCTCGCCGGGTTCCAGACCAATTTCTTTGAACTGTTGGCTGATGTAATCGCTCGCAAGTCTCTCTCCCGGCGTCCCTGTTCTTCTCCCTTCCAGCCTGTCGCTTGCCAGGTAACGGATATGTGCTTCGAGGCTGGCAACAATCAACTTGTCGGATTTTTTGAGTTTTTGTGCACTGACAGTCTGGATGAAAAGGGATAAGGCAAAAAGAAAAAAGCTGCGCGTGAACATAAACCAGTGTAGTTAGATGACGATGCAAAATTAGGAATGACAATATCCATTCCAAAAAATAAGCGGGCACTTACACCCTCCGAATCGACATGTTATGATTGAATTAAGAGTTCCTTAAAACTTTTCTCCTCTAACAATTTTCCGTTACTTTTGCAGATTGTCCTTTTCCTATTCGAAAATGGCGTTGCGCAAGTTGCCTGGAGATGATTTCAGCTAAACTTATAACATTGTAGATGGCTCTACCGCACCTTATCAAGTATGTTTATACGAACGGCACGGATGAAGTGATTCGCCGGGGGAAAAAGATACATGCTATCAATTATGTTGAAATGGTCAGTTATGACGAGCTTTTTTCGTCGGTGACCTTTCGGGTAAAAGACGATATCTATTCAACCTACTACAAAGTCTACATCCAGAAATTCAAGGACCCAAAAACGCTTTCGGTTCGCTGCACCTGTCCGTATAACCTGGGCGATATCTGCCGTCACGAAGCAGCCGCGCTAATCCAGCTCCAGGAACTGCTCGATAAGAACATGCTCAAATCGGAAGACATCGAATACGACCAGCGTCACACCATTGTCCGGATGAAATTCATCGATTTGAAAACGCTTCGCCTGCTTTGCGCCCCGCAGGTCTTTAGCGACGCCGAAAAGTATCTTCGTGCACAAAAGGCCAATATCCACTATGCGAAGGATGAGGCTGTGAAGGCGACGGTGGATATCGACGCTCAAACCTATCATGTTGTCATCAGCAAGAATGAAGAAAGGAATTTTGATACGAGCTGCGATTTCCCTGATCCTGCTTTTCCACTCTGCCTTCCAAAGGTGATCGTTTTCCTCCAGCTGCTGCACGCGCATGGACCCTACTATTTTGATTCGATCCGCAACTGGGATAAGGAAAAAAATAAGCTCCTGGAAGCCTACGGCTATTCTCTCAGCGACGACCTGAAGAATAAATTTGAATTCACATACAAAGAAGGTAAGCCCTTTCTCCGCGTATTAGATTCGTCGATTGTCCGCGTGGCTCCGGGGCAAATAGAAAAATCGAGAATCGCCGTCGTTAAAACGGAGACGGCGGTCGCTGCTCCCGAGGAAGAAATTGTATTGCAGGGTTCTGCAAAGAGACTCGGGATCGTCTTTAATTTTAATCAGGAGGCTTATCCTTGGTTTTTGACTGAGATGGTCGCGGGAGAAAGCAACGAGGAGCAAAGTGCATTTCTCGGTCATGTCGAGAAGGTCGATATCAGCAAGTTTGTCGATACGACACCCTTCAGCGATGCTGAGAAGCAGTTGGTTCCTTTTATCCGGAAATTCCAGGATGCCGAAATCAACCGATACCTCAACCGGAACTCGCCGTTCAGCGGCATCTGGGAAAATATCATTCACCAGCATGATGATGACCTGCCCGATGAGACCAAGAGTCTGATTGCCGAATATCTCCATCCTAAGCTGCAGAAGCTTTTTACCGACCTGGAGCACAATCCTTTTGTTTTTTACCTGGAGAATCGTCGTCCGTTTCTGACGGCTAACCTGCTGCAGGCGGGTATATCCCAGGATCTTATCAAGCCTTATTTCCGGGTGATTTTGCAAAAAAACGGCGTTGAGATAGCTTGCTACGTTCGCATCAATGGACAGCCGGTCAACGTAACGGCCAACGAATGTAAAAGTCCCCTGCTTTTTCTTTTTCACAATCATTTTTATCTCTGGAGAAAGCCCGACGACGTCATCGTTGCCGGGAATTTTTTGAAGGAAGAACGGATGATGATTCCGCGAGAAGAATGGCCGAAGCAGCTGGTCAGTTTTGTCATTCCGTTGCTCAAAGACTACAATGTGGAGTTCGACGGCCCGCTGGTCAGGGAGATCAAGGAGGGCGAGCCTGAAAAAAAGCTGTTGCTCCAGGAGAAAGGAGAATACCTTGTATTCCAGCCGGTCTTCACTTACAAAGGTTTTGAGACCAGACCAGGAGGCAAGGAAGAAGTCATTATCCCGGAGGACGACAAAGTGATCATCGTTCGCCGTAACAGGGAGAAGGAAGGTCAGTTTATCAGGGAGCTCGAGCTTCTCCATTCGCAGTTCATTCGGGGAGAGAATTCGCAGCACCTTGCCCTAAAGGGCACTGATGTGTTGCGCAACAACTGGTTTTTCCTGTTTATCGACGCCATGCAGGAAATGAAAGTGCCCGTTTACGGGTTCGACGCTTTGAAGAATTTTCGTTTCAATACCGCGAGACCTCACACCAAAATCCACATCAGCAGCAACACCGACTGGTTCGATGCGCGTGTAGATATCGTTTTTGGCGACCAGAAGGTGACAATCGGCGATATCAAAAAAGCGCTGTCCAATCACCAACAGTTCGTGCCGCTTAACGATGGCACCCTGGGTGTCCTTCCTGAAGAGTGGATCAAAAAATACGCGCTGCTCTTCAGCATCGGTGAAAGCAAGAGCAACCAACTGCGCCTGTCCAAATATCATGTCAGCGTCATCGATGAGTTGTACGACAACAGGGATGAGGAAGAATTGATCATCCGGTTGGAAGAAAAATATGAGCAGCTCCGTTCTTTTAATCGAATCCACGAAATACCCGCTCCCCCTAACCTGGAACACGTGCTTCGTCCATACCAGTTTCATGGCCTTCACTGGCTAAATTACCTGCGTGAGGTGAGCTGGGGTGGTATTCTCGCCGATGATATGGGACTTGGGAAAACGGTCCAGGCGCTTTCTTTTCTACAATACTACCGGGAAGAGCAGGGAAAACTGAACGCACTGGTGGTTTGCCCCACGACACTAATGTTCAACTGGGAAAACGAGATTCGTAAGTTCACGCCCCAACTGACCTACCGCATCCACCACGGTGGTGAAAGAACTCATGACAAAGGAACCTTGATGGGCTACGATATTATCATCACGACCTACGGGACGCTGCGCAGCGATATTAAGATGCTGATGGATGTTCCTTTTGACTATGCCGTTCTCGATGAATCGCAGGCGATCAAGAACCCTGCGAGCAAAGTTACCCGCGCCGCCTGCCTGCTCAACGCGAAATTCCGGCTCTGCATGAGCGGAACACCACTGCAAAACAACACGTTTGACATCTTTGCGCAAATGAATTTCCTAAACCCAGGCATGCTGGGCAGCATGGAATTTTTCCGCCAGGAATTCGCGATACCCATCGATAAGTTCGGCGAGCAGGACCGTAAGGAACACTTACGAAAGCTGCTTTTCCCGTTTATCCTGCGTCGGACAAAAGAGCAGGTGGCCAAAGACCTTCCAGAAAAGACTGAGACGGTATTGTATTGCGAGATGGAAGACGACCAGCGCAGGATCTATGATGCCTACCGCAACGACTACCGCGACAAGATCATGGGCACCATCGAAAGCCAGGGTATACAGAAATCGCAGCTGACGATTTTGCAGGGACTGATGAAGCTCCGGCAAATCTGCGATTCGCCAGCGATCCTCAACGAGGAAGAGAAATATCCCAACCATTCCATCAAGCTGGACGAGCTTACCCGCGAGATCGCAGAAAATATCGGGGACCACAAGGCACTCGTGTTTTCCCAGTTTCTCGGCATGCTTGCCCTTATCAGGTCCAAGCTAAAAGAACTGAATGTCAAGTTTGAGTACTTTGATGGCAGCACGGCCGCGACAGAACGCGAGCGTGCCATCCAGAGCTTCCAGAATGACGATGCCTGCCGGGTCTTTCTTATATCCTTAAAGGCCGGGGGAGTGGGGCTTAACCTGACGGCCGCGGATTATGTCTATATTGTTGACCCCTGGTGGAACCCCGCCGTTGAACAGCAGGCGATCGACAGGACCCACCGCATTGGCCAGACCAAGAATATTTTCGCTTACCGGATGATCTGCAAAGACACCATTGAAGACAAGATTATCCAGCTCCAGGAGAAGAAGCGAACCCTGGCCAAGGACCTGATTGCGGACGACGACGGATTTGTTAAGAGCCTTTCAAAGGCCGATGTCGAGTACCTGTTTAGCTAAAATTGTCTTAAATTCACCCGGACAGCCAGACCTTTTTGCCTTCAATACCACTCCGCTATACCTTTTCCTAAACACCTGGTAATTTAGCAGTTAACCATTTATCCAATGTAATGCAAAGGCGCATATTCCTTTTAGTCCTGGCGCTTGGCGCAGCGAGTTTCGCTATCGCCCAGCAACACCGCACCGGCTCGGTGCAGGGCAGGATCGTCGATACTGCGGGTAGGCAAAACCTCTCCCAGGCTTCAGTATCCGTACTTCATAGTTCGGATGACAAAACTGCTGCTTTTACTGAAACGGACAGGGTTGGCCAATTTAACGTGGGCAACCTGGCGGAGGGCGACTATCGCCTGGTTATCTCCTTTGAAGGCTATGGGAAAGTCACACGCAGGTTTTCGATCACAGGCGACAGCACCAGCAATCATATCGATTTCGGAATTATTTATTTGGACAGGAGCAATGACACGCTCAAAACATTTGTGGTAGAGCGGCCGCCGATGCAGATTAAGAAAGACACGGTGGAATACAATGCCGAAAATTATGCAGTGAAACCCAACGCCGTGGCGGAAGACCTTTTGAAAAAGATGCCCGGCATGCAGGTGGATAAGAGCGGTAATGTCACTGCGCAGGGCGAAACCATTCAGCGCGTGATGGTGAATGGGAAACGGTTTTTCAATGACGACCCCAAGTTGGCGACGCGAAACCTGCCGCCGGATATCATTGACAAGATCCAGGTTTTTGACGATCTCAGCGACCAGAGCAAATTCACGGGAATTGACGATGGGAACCGAGTCAAGACCCTGAATATTGTTACGAAGAAGAACGCGCAACAAGGTTATTTTGGCAAACTGGTGACGGGCGCCGGTACGGACGAGAACTACGATGAAAGCGTAAATTTCCACCGGTTTGACGGTAATCAGCAAATCTCCCTGTTGGGACAGGCAAACGACATCAACAAACAAAATTTTACGATACAGGATGTACTCGGTAACTCTGGCGGACGCCGTGGCGGTGGCGGCGGGGCTGCTGCGACCAACCAGCTGAGCCCGAGCGTAACGACGGTTTGGGCTGGCGGGGCAAACTACCGGGATAACTGGGGCCCCAAAACTGATGCCTACGGCAGCTATTTTTACAACAGCCAGCATGTAGCTACTTACTCGCAGGATACGGCACAAACGCTTTTCGGTGATTCGTCAAACTACTCCGGATCCCACGTCAATACCATCCAACGCACCGAGAACCACCGCATCGCTTTTAATATCGAGCACCGTTTTGACAGCAACAATTCGCTCATTTTCAGGCCAAATATCAGCTTCCAGACGACGACGCCGCAGTCATCGACTACATCGGCCACTTTTGACAATGCCGGCCCGGTAAATATGTCAAACAGCACGTCTTCAAGTTACAACACAGGCTTCAACGTCAACGGCTCGAATTTGCAGTTGCGCCACCGGTTCGCCAAGCCGATGAGGACGATATCGCTGGACATCAACGGCACCGTTAACCAGAATAACGGCTATGGATACCAGGATATCATCAATCATTATTATAAACTGAACGGTCCCAATCCCAATCAGCTGGACACGACCAACCAGTACTATAACGATTCGCTGCACTCTTACACCATCAGTCCGACTCTTTCCTACACCGAACCCGTCGGCAAAAACCAGATCATCGAATTCCGCTACAATTACAATTATTCACACAGCAATACGATCAACAATACCTATGACTATTCCGACTTCACAAAGGAATATGACAAGTTTGATAGCCTGTTCAGTAACTCGTACAAGTTCACTTCCCATTCCAGCAACTTCACGCTGAGCTACCGAATCCAGGATCCCAATAAATTTAACCTGTCATTTGGATCGGGGTTACAGTTTACCGACTTTATCAGCCTCAATACGACCAAGGACATCACGGTTTCGCACAACTATATCAATTTCACGCCTACCGTGAATTTTCAGTACAGCTTCTCTAACACGCAGCGATTCCGCCTGAATTATTCAGGCCGGACGGGCACGCCGACACCGGGCCAATTGCAACCACTGACGACGACTTCAGACAACAGGAATTTTGTTACCGGCAACCCGGACCTCAGACCGCAATTCACGCACAGCCTGCGCATGCTTTACGCGTCATTTGACCAGGCCAGCGGCCACACAATTTTTGCAACGATTAATGCGTCGACAGTCGTTAATGATATTCAGAGTTCGATCATACCAAATGATAAAGGCGGCGATTCGAGCACCTATGTCAACCTGAATGGCACATACAATTTCAACGGTTTTTTCAATTACGGCGTCGCGTTGAAAAAACCCAAATCCAATCTGAATTTCATCACCAATATCAGTTATTCGCAAAGCCAGAGCCTGATAGGCATCCGCGACTCGGCAAAAAGCTACCAGATGGTAGTGCACCACGACTATGTTAAGAACACGACGTTGTCGGAAACGATCTCATGGACCACGAACATCAAGAAGAACTTTGACATGAATTTCAGCTACAACCCGGTCTATACGATTTCGTCCAATTCGATCCAGACCTCGGTAAATGAAAATTATTTCAAACAGGTTTTTTCCACAGAGTTTACGGCCTACACGAACAGCGGCTGGCTCGTTGCCGCAGAATTTGACTACTCGATATTCAACACGTACGTTGCCGGGTATAATACGAGTGCACCGATCCTTACGCCAAGCATCGCCAAGCAACTGTTCAAGAAAAAGAATGGCGAAATCCGACTGACGGTTTTTGACGTACTGAACAAGAACGTGTATGTCAACAAGTCGACTTCGAATGCACCACCCGGATTCACGATTAATCGCACGAATACCCTTGCACGCTATGCCATGCTCACTTTTACCTGGAATCTCAACAATTTCGCGGGTTCCCAACAGCGCAGGATGCCGGGCATGTTCAATAATTTCCGCCGAGGCGACGGGTTTGGTGGCGGCCGTAAGGGCGATTTCTAGCAGCACCGACATTAAAAAACCGCACCTTTCGATGCGGTCCCGGCACATTTGTTATGGTCTCAGAGGTAAGTGCCAGTTCGCTATAATGCATTTGTTATCTGGATTTTCTAAGGCGATGGTAAGCGGGATCGCCGACAACGGGCCGCCCGGAAAGGATGACGCAAATAATGGATTTAAAAAATCTTGAAAAATGGGATGAGGGACGATAGATGTCCCGGTAGATCTTTGCCTTGTGGGTGTCGAAATACATATTGTTCTTTTGCATCGAAAAGATTTGATAAAACAACGAATTTTTAGCGCGTTTAGTATCTTCTAAAATCTTAGGGACTAAGTATTTTTGCGCTTGTACTTCATATTAATTTGTCTTAATATTGGATAGCGTAATTAATATGAAAGGCGCCTCTCTAACCATTGCTTTGCTTGCCATTGCTGCAACATCTTTTGCACAGAGCGTCTTTTCCAATAAAACCAACACCACTCTCGAAAAAGTCATCCAGGATTTTCCCAACCGGTTCAAGAATATCCGTGGTCCTGTCATTGTCGACAATCCCCAAACGACTGAATACAGGTCGACGGTCCAGATCCCCGGCTCCGATTCCTGTACAGTCACCCGGTACAATTCTCCCAAAAACGATGTGTACAGCTGGACCTGCCTGGTTTTCGAGAACGATGATTTTGACCAGGTCAAGGCAAAATTCAAGGAACTTTTCAGCCAGATAAAAAACAGCATCGTCAAGATCGGTGGAAGCCGGCCCTATATCCTGACCGGGCAATATGTCGATCCCGACGAAGCAAAAAAATTCACGACCATCCTTTTTGAACTACTGCCGCCGCCAGGCGATATGAAAGATCTCCGCGTTGATTTATCCATGCAGTACATCATTACGGGATGGAAAGTTTCGCTCAGCGTTTATGACGGGCTGAAAGAAAGCGAAAAAAGGGAGATTACCAGCAACTAATGCATCCTTCTCAGACAAGCAGCATATATGTTTTTAAGACGGCTTCGATCTCCTCCATTTTGAAGGGCTTGGAGATATAACTGTTCATTCCAGCTTCGAGGCAGCGCTCACGATCGCCTTTCATCGCATCGGCGGTCAGCGCGATGATTGGCGTATTGCCATGCGGCTGGGGCAGCTGGCGCATAAGCCGCGTCGTCGTATAACCGTCGATCTCGGGCATATTCACGTCCATAAAGATCAACACCGGCTCATACAACGGTAGCGCTTCGATCGCTTCGCGGCCATTGCTCATCTGGATCACTTCGAATCCCATGCGTTTTAATACTTCGGATATGAGGAGCATGTTGATCGGGTCGTCGTCGATGACCATGATTGGCGCAGCCTGCGAGATTTTTTCGATCACCGGCAGAGAAGGATGCATCGCCTCGTTCTGCATTTGCGATTCAAACAGCGAAAGAAGCGTGGCGTGCAGCTCGTGCAGTTTTACCGGTTTGGATAAAAATTTCTTGATGCCCGCTTTGTCTGCTTCGTTGTGGTACATGTTTTTTTCCAATGAGGAAAGCATCAAGATAAATGGATGATTAAAAACATGATGATTGTCCTTGATATTCCTGGCCAGTTCTATCCCGTCCATGCCGGGCATGTGGTGATCGGTAATGATCAGGTCAAATGGCTGTTGCATTTCGATCGCAGACGAAATTTTCTGCAGGGCATCCATTCCGCCGCTCGCGGTTTCACAGGCAATCTGGAAGTGCCCGAACATTTCCTGCATCAGCGAACGGTTCGTGATGTTGTCGTCGATGACCAGTACCTTATTTATCAGGGGCTGGCCAGGGAACAGAACTTCAGGCTTCTCATTGACTGTTTCGAGCGTGATGTTAAGCGTGAAGGTGCTGCCTTGGCCAGGACTGCTTTCCACCATAAGTTGGCCGCCCATCAGTTCGGCCAGGCTTTTTGAAATGGTGAGTCCGAGGCCGGTTCCCCCATATTTGCGCGTCGTCGAGTTGTCTGCCTGTGTGAAGCTTTCAAATATTTTTTGCAGTTTTTCCCGCGGGATGCCGATCCCCGTGTCCGTTACCCTGATCGAGAGGCGCTGGAATCTTTTTTCGCCTTCGCAAATGGATTCACCGTTTTTCTCGATCGAGACGAGAATCTCGCCGTGCTGCGTAAACTTGATCGCGTTGCCCAACAGGTTTACGATGATCTGGCGGATGCGAACCGGGTCGCCCAGAAACTGCGATGGAAGTGCCGGATCCACGCGGTAGAGCATTTCCAGTTGTTTTTCGTATGCCTTCACGGTTAGGATATCGATCGTCTCTTCGATCAGCTCGTCGAGTTTAAAAGGCGTTTGATCAATGATCAGCTTTCCCGCTTCGATCTTCGAGAAATCAAGAATATCGTTAATGATCTCGAGCAGGCCGTATGCCGATTTTTTGACATTCTGCAGGTATTCACGCTGTGTCTTCTGTAGTTCTGTTGTCAGGACGAGATCGGTGAAGCCAATAATACCGTTCATCGGCGTGCGCAGTTCATGGCTCATGTTGGCCATAAATTCGCTCTTGGCATGACTGGCGGACTCGGCCATTTCTTTTGCCTTCACGAGTTCGGTTTCGATCTCTTTGCGCTCGATTGCGCCCGCCAGCGATGATGCATAAGAACGGAGGATCGAAAATTCAGATTCCATCCATTCGCGTTCGACTTTCTTTTCGGCAAAGCCGACTGAACCCCAAAGCGTGTCGCGGACAAAAATCGGCATCGACAGGTTGGCAAGCACCTGGTTTTCCGTGAATATGTTCAGCAGATTCGGATCGGTCTCTGTTTTAGTGTAACTCACATAGGGTTGGTTCCGTTGGAGCGCATCAACGATTTTCTGAATGAGCTCGAAAGGGATGTTTTGGCGTTCGGGAACTGGGACATATTCTTCCTGGTCGTCATTCCATTCGTAAACTTCGCTGGCCACGCGTTCCCCGCTTTCTTTGATTGAATGATACCGGTAGAGGTATATGCGGCTGACCATGGCCTTGCTGCCAAGAATTCCCACTGAATGCCGGATTGCCTCATTGAGGTTATTATTAATGAGCAGTGAGTGGGTCGCTTCTGCGACTGCATGCAGCAACTGGTCCTTTTTCTTCAGCTTCTCGTGAATATTTTTTTGTTCGGTAATATCCCGTGACGTGCAGATTAGTTTGATTACCTTATTATTATCAACCGTGGGTTTTACAATGGTCTCCAGCCATACATACGCGCCTTCCCTCGTATACATCCGGTAGCGGATGATGATGCTTTTGTCGTTCGAAATATCCATTTCATTTTCCGCCGGGAAAAATTTGTAACGGTCCGCGGAATGAACGAACTGCAGGATGGACCTCCCAATGACATCGTCTACTTCATAGCCGAGAACGGAGGTAACAGAAGGCGAAATATACCAGATCGTGCCATCTGCTGCATGTACGCTGATGATGTCGCCTGAGTTTTCAGCAAGCAGCCTGAATTTCTGTTCGCTGTTGAGCAAAGCATTTTCGGATTCCTTTTGTTGCGTAATATCCTGCGCAATGCCAAAGCTCGTTTGAGGGTTCATCGTTTTTCCTTTGACGAGGATATAGCGCATCCACCCCTGGTTGGTGATCACCCGGCAGGTGAACGAGAATTCGTAATTCCTGACCTCTCTTTTTACCATGGCCTCCCTGAACTCGTTTCGGATCTCCAGGAGGTTTTCCGGTACGATGAATTTATTGAGAAAATCTTCGAGAGAGAAAACGCTCGTTCCGTCTTCGATGGCCAGCAACGACTTAAATTCTTTGCTCAGTCGGATCTCTTCGGTGGTGAAGTCCAGTTTCCATGATCCCATCTTTGCATAGGTCATTGCATATGAGAGCGTCTGGATTGCTTCCTCCTTAACGTCCTGCGCCATCACTTTGTCAGTAACGTCGAGGCCTATCCCCTGGATCTCCAGCACTTCGCCGCGTTCGTCGGTGAGCGCGAGAAACTCCCATTCCGTCCACAGGAACTGCCGCGAATTCCCAATCGGTTTTTTTATCAGGAGTTTTGAAATCTTCCCTGGGTTTTTCCAGCATTCATCAGCTACCTGCTGGCAACGGACCATGTCCTTTGGAAAAATGGTCTCATAGAAAAACCTGCTTCTTATTTCTGCATCCGTATGTTGAAATGTTTTTTTGAAGGAAGGGTTGGCATATGTGAAGTGCCCGACGCGATTGATGCGAATGACATAGTTGGTTTGCGAATGCAGAATGGAGGTGAGGTATTTTTTTTCAAGCAGCAATTCATTTTTTGCACTTTGCAATTCCCGGTGGCTTTTTTGTCCTTTTTTGAATGCGGGTTCGAGCACCAGGATGATCAGGCAGACGATCGCGATGACCAGCGAAATGATTTTGCCGATCTCGATATTATGGGCCTCCTCGTTTTTTTCCACCGCGACCTCTTCGTAAAGACCCGAGATCTGGTTCATGATCGGCATGAATTTTTGCTCGCTGGCCAGGATGCCGTTGAGATAGATCTTTTTATTGATGGCCAGCAGTATCGAATCCGCTTGGGCGATTTCGCGGGAGACAATTACGATATGTTCAAAATAATTCTCTGATTCGGAAAAAAGCAAGCGTATCCGCAGCATGGTCTGCGGGAGCGGGAGTTGTGCCTGAGCGATGAATTGCCTGAGTCGCGCTCCTTCTGCGATGAACAGGCCTAGCTGCACTTTGAGGCTGTCTTTGCAAATTTGGACCTGCTGTGGATTCGGTGAATTGTCCAGGGCAACCAGGGCATTTTTTGCGAGGGATTGCGCGAGGGTTTGTTGCCTGTCCGCAATATTTTTTGCTCCGCTGAGCGCCTCATTTTCGGCGGATTTCAAATGACCGAGGTAATATCCAAAAAAGTTGAAAAGAAGGATCAGTGAAAACAGGATAACCGAAATACGGATAAGTTTACGGAAAGGGCTTTTCATTAGTTCATTGGATTTGCTCAGGTACTAACGAAAAACGGCAGCTTAAATTTCAGGTAAATCGGACTTTTTCAACAAATTAGGTGAAATGGTGAGCTAGTAATCGATCACCTGCTCAACCATACCTTCCGGTATCTCCCGCCATTCGTATTGCTGATTGCGAAGCTGGGGCTCAAACCCTGCTTCCCGGATGGCCTCTTGGATGCCGCTCGCGGTAAAGCGATGCGGGGCTCCTGCCGCGCTTACGACGTTCTCTTCCAGCATGATACTCCCAAAATCGTTTGCCCCAGCCTGAAGGCAGAGCTGGGCAGTGGCCTTCCCCACAGTTAGCCAGGAAGCCTGGATATTGACGATGTTGGGCAGCATAATGCGGCTGATGGCGATCATGCGAATATAGTCGGTGGGAGTTGTCAAGTTATGCACGCCGCGGATCTTTGCGAGCAGGGTATCTACGTCCTGGAATGTCCATGGGATAAACGCGAGGAACCCCTTAGCCTCGGCTGGCTTTTCGGACTGAACTTCTCTCAGCTTGACCAGGTGCTCAAACCTTTCGCGGATCGTTTCCACATGCCCGAACATCATCGTGGCCGACGTGGTGATGTTAAGCTGATGGGCTGCGCGCATGACGTCGAGCCATTCCTGCGACGAGCACTTGCCCTTGCTAACCAGGCGCCGTACCCGGTCGACAAGGATCTCTGCCCCCGCGCCAGGGAGAGAATCCATTCCAGCCTTCCTCAGTTCGACCAGCACATCGTGGTGGCTCATTTTTTCAAGCTTGCAGATGTGCGCCACCTCAGGGGGGCCAAGCGTGTGCAGCTTCAGCGCGGGGTAGAGCTCCTTGATTTTCCGGAAAAGCGATGTATAGAATGAAAGGCCAAGTTCGGGATGATGGCCTCCCTGCAACAGCAACTGGTCTCCTCCCCACCGAAATGTTTCTTCAATTTTCCGTTTGTAGGTATCGATATCCGTGATATAGGCTTCGGGGTGTCCTGGCACGCGGTAAAAATTGCAAAACTTGCAGTTCGCGACACAGACATTGGTTGTATTTACGTTGCGGTCAATCTGCCAGGTCACTTTTCCATGAGGTACCTGTTTTTTACGCAATTCATCGGCGACGAACATCAGTTCGGCGAGCGGCGCTTCCTCAAAAAGAAACATTCCTTCATCGGTGCTAAGGAATTCCTTGTGCAGCGCCTTTTGGTATATGTCTGCGAGTTCCATTGAATGGGGGGAAGGCAAAATTACGACAAGCGGACGAATTCTCTTCGTCTTACCTCCTACGCTCCACGGGTACAGAAAAGATATTTTTTTCACAAAACAGCATAGCGGATTAAGGTGTTGTCTTTATAGAAGAAGGGACAAGTGAACCGGATAAATCAGTAAATTTAATGTTGCTGTGCGCACTATCATCGCCAAAACCTAAAGTATGACATGTTGGAAAAACATCACACCTAACCTTAACCGAATTTTTCTCTCACCCTTGCTCATCGCCTGCCTCCTGCAATCGCTTCCGTCCGCGGCGCAGGAAGAATTTATTCCGCCTCCTTCCAGACTGCTAACCCGGATTCCTTTCCAATTACTGACGGGAGGAATCATCGTCGTAAGAGCTCGCGTGAACAATTTTCCCGACACACTCACTTTTATTTTCGATACGGGAAGTGGCGGCATCTCGCTGGATTCAACAACCGCGCAGGAGATGAAGCTGCAGACCTTTCTCACCGACCGGACGATCCGCGGTATCGCAGGCATAAGAAAGGTGAGTTTTGCCTATAATCTTACACTTCGCCTGCCGAATCTTGAAGTGGACAGCCTCAACTTCCATATCAGCGATTACGACATCCTGACCAGCGTATACGGTTTAAAAATCGACGGCATTATCGGGTACAGTTTTCTTTCGCGCTATATCGTCAAGGTGAATTACGACAGCAATATCATCGATGTTTATACAAACGGCACGACCAAATATCCGAAAGGCGGCTTTTTGCTCAGGCCAATTTTTGCCGGCCTTCCCGTCCAGGGCGCGAGAGTACGCGATGGCGCTGACGTATTCGCCCGTTTTTATTTTGATACAGGCGCCGGTCTCTGCCTTCTTCTATCCTCCGACTTTGTCCAGGACAGTTCGTTGTTTGCGGTGAAAAAAAAGAGGCCGGTGATCACGGAAGCGGAAGGTCTCGGTGGCAAAACGGCGATGGAGCTGTCGACGGTGAAGGATTTCCGGCTGGGACCCTATCATTTCAGGAATGTGCCAACCTATGTGTTTGATGACATCTATAACGTTACCTCTTATCCGTCATTGGGTGGTCTGATTGGAAACGACCTGCTGCGTCGGTTTAATTGCATTCTGAATTATGAAAGGCGCGAAATCTACCTTATCCCTAATAGCCACTTCACCGATCCTTTTGATTATTCATACACAGGCCTCGGCATTTACTGGATAGACGGCGCCGTTCGCGTGGCCGATGTCATGAAGGATTCGCCGGCGGAAAAAGGGGGGTTCAAAGAAGGTGATATCATCATCGCGGTCGGCAACAACGTCAGCAACAATATACAGACGTACAAAAACCTCTTGCAGAATATTGGCGAGAAAGTTACCATAATTGTCAGAAGGCCAACCGGCTTGCAGGAATTATCTATCCGGGTAAGAAGCATTTTCTAGTGTGATCGCGGTGTTTAGCAACTCCTGATTAATGGCAATTATACCTCTTTAGCCGCAGGTATTTTCATCGAACGGCCGCCGCTGCGCGTCAAATTATTCCACTGCGTGTAAATAGGTATATTTGCGTTGCTTTTTTTTTTCAATAATCCGCCATGATTAAATTTGAAAGGTTTGAACTCAAAAACGGCCTGAGGCTGATTGTGCATGAGGATTTTTCGACACCGGTTGCCGTGCTCAATGTGCTTTATGACGTTGGGGCCAGGGATGAAGACCCGGGAAAAACAGGATTTGCCCATCTTTTTGAACACCTTATGTTTGGGGGCTCCGTTAATATCGCTGATTTTGAAACGCCGCTCCAGCAGGCAGGTGGCGAAAACAACGCATTTACCACCAACGATTTTACAAACTATTATATCCAGCTGCCGACCGAGAACATCGAGACGGCCTTCTGGCTGGAAAGCGACCGGATGCTTTCGCTTGCTTTCAACGAGAAAAGCCTGGAAGTGCAGCGTAAGGTGGTGGTGGAAGAATTCAAGGAACACTACCTGAACAAGCCTTATGGAGATGCGTGGTTCAAACTCAGGGAGCTGGCATACAAAGTCCATCCTTATCGGTGGATGACGATCGGAAAGGAGCTCAGTCATATTGAAAATGCAAAACTGGATGATGTCAGGGATTTCTTCCAACGCCATTATTGCCCTGCCAACGCGATCGTTGTCGTAGCAGGCCACATCAAATCACAGGAAGCAAGGATACTGACTGAAAAATGGTTTGGCGAAATTCCCGCCGGCGAGAAATACCTGCATGCCGTCATGCAGGAGCCCGAGCAGACCGAGCCGCGGAAAATGGAAGTGCGTGCCAACGTGCCACTCGATGCTCTCTATAAATGCTATCACATCGCTTCGAGAACTGATCCAAGGTATTATCTCGCCGAGCTGATTTCCGAAGTGCTTGGGGGCGGCGCTTCATCGCGGCTTCATCAATCGCTGGTCAAAGAAAAGAAGCTCTTCAGTAATATCGAGTGTTACCAGACCGGGTCGACAGATGCGGGACTACTCGTTATTGAAGGGAAGCTGATCAGGGGGGTGTCCATGCATGAAGCGGACAAGGCCGTCGAAGAAGAACTGCAGAAGATTTCCGACGCGCTTATCGATGAAAAAGAACTCACGAAGATAAAAAACAAGACAGAGTCCGCTATAGTCTTTGAAGACATGAGTGTTATGAACAGGGCAGCGAACCTGGCCATGTACGAGGTGCTCGGCGATGCCAACCTCATGAATACCGAACTGGAAAAATACCAGTCTGTTACCACACCTGATATCCTCGGGGAGTGCAGGAAAATATTCCATGAAAATAACTCCAGCACACTTTACTATCACGGCAAAAACTGAGAGGGATATGCCTACCCTCCGGCCGCTGCCGAACCAATAAGCAGAATTTATGTTGAACAGAACAATCGCACCAAAGATAACGGATGCCACCGGCTTTACGCTGACCCTGCCACCCTTCGAAAAGCACCGCCTGCGGAATGGCGTCGACATATTCATGCTTAATCTCGGCGAGTTGGATACGCTGATGATCAATTGGGTATTTGACGCTGGGAATTTTTACGAGGAAAAAAATCTTGTAGCCGGCGCCGCCAATTATTTGTTGAAGAACGGCACGACAAGTAAGAGCGCCTATGCAATCAATGAGCATTTTGAATACTATGGGTCCTACTTGAGCCGTTCGTGCCAGAATGAATTCGCCGATGTTACGCTGCATTGTCTCGGCAAGCATGTGCATGAACTCCTGCCGGTAGTCGCAGAGATTTTCACGGTTTCGGTCTTCCCGCAGGAAGAATTGGACATATTTAAAAAGAACATGCAGCAACGCCTTCTTGTCGGTCTGAAAAAAAGTGATTTCGTTGCGGGGCGTATGATCGATGCTTACCTTTTTGGCGAGAAACACCCATATGGCCGCATGAGCTCTGTTGAAGATTACGAATCGCTTCACCGTGATGAAATTGCTGAATTTTTTGATCGTTACTACCATCAGGGACGTTGCGTGATTTTTGTTGCCGGAAAAATTCCGACTGGTCTTATCCAGCAGATGGAGCGTGAGTTTGGTTCGCTTCCCATGCTGGCGCACGTTGAAGCGGCGGTGAAGCATCACCATATCATTCACGCAAAAGAAAAAAAATATCGAATCAACAATGATCCTAACGGCGTACAGGGATCGATCCGGATCGCACGTAACTTTCCCAACCGGCATCACCCAGATTTTCAGAAAATGCAGGTCTTGAATAACCTTTTTGGCGGATTTTTCGGTTCGAGGCTGATGAGTAATATCCGTGAAGAAAAAGGCTACACATACGGTATCCATAGTTACCTGATGAATCATGTCGAACAAAGTGCCTTTCTCATTACGACCGAGGCCGGCAAGGAAGTTTGCGAAGCCACGATCGAAGAAGTTTACAAGGAAATGGCGATCCTGCGCGAAGATCCGGTCGATGAAGAAGAACTTTCTACGACGCGTAATTTCATGATCGGCGTGATCCTTGGCGATCTTGACGGGCCATTTCAGGTCGCATCTCGCTGGAAGAATATTGTGCTAAACAATCTCGATGCAAATTATTTTTACCGAAGTATTGATATCATCAAAACGATCAGCTCGGCCGAACTACAGGACCTGGCCTCCAAATATTTTCGGCCCGAAGAATTTTATGAGCTTGTTGTCGTCTAAATCCTCAATTCTTCCTAACTTTTGCCTCAAATAGCTGGTATGAATCTTATCATTCGCATTATCGTATCAGGGATTATTGCATTTGGGCTTTCCTATGTCTTGAAAGGAATTCACATCAATCATTTCACCACGGCACTCATCCTTGCCGTCGTGCTCGCGATCCTCAATGCGATCGTCAAGCCGATCCTGGTGATCCTGACGCTTCCCATTACAATCATTACGTTCGGACTATTTCTCTTTGTGATCAATGCTATTATCATTTTGCTCGCCAGCGACCTCATCGAAGGATTCAAGGTCGATGGGTTCTGGTGGGCCCTCCTCTTTAGTTTTTTGTTATCGATCCTGACCTCCCTGCTTTACCAGGAACCCCCGCGAAGGAAGCGGAGTCAGGTGTAACGCTTAAATTAGCTTATGCATTTTGACAGGAGAGAATTGTCCGGTGATCAGCTTGCAGACATTTACCGGAATATGCTGCTTCCGCGCTTGATTGAAGAAAAAATGCTTGTGCTATTGCGCCAGGGCCGGATCAGCAAATGGTTCAGCGGCATCGGGCAGGAAGCTATCGCAGTCGGCTCTACCCTTGCTCTGCAACCCGATGAATGGATCATGCCCCTCCATCGCAACCTTGGCGTCTTTACTTCAAGGCAAATGCCGCTGCGTGAGCTCTTCCGTCAGTGGCAGGGAAACCAAGATGGTTACAGCAAAGCCAGGGAAAGAAGTTTTCATTTTGGTTCAACCGAATACCATATCTGCGGGATGATCTCTCACCTGGGCCCCCAGCTTGCACTTGCCGATGGCACTGCACTTGCCGCCAAATTAAAGAATCAGCAAAAGGTTTCTCTTGCCTTTACCGGTGAAGGAGGAACAAGCGAAGGGGATTTTCATGAAGCGCTCAATATTGCGGCAGTGTGGGACCTTCCCGTCATTTTTCTCATCGAAAATAACGGGTATGGACTGAGCACTCCCGTCAGTGAGCAATACCGCTGTAAAAGCCTTGTAGATCGTGCAGCCGGTTATGGCATGGAAGGCGTGCAAATCGATGGGAACAATATTCTCACGGTGCTTGATACTGTCAAGGGCGTGCGTGAATATTGCATCACGAATCAGAAACCTTATTTGATCGAGTGCATGACTTTTCGCATGCGGGGGCATGAAGAAGCAAGCGGTACAAAATATGTTCCTAAAGAATTATTTGACGAGTGGCGCAAAAAAGATCCCGTAGAGAATTTTGAAAATTATCTTGTCGCCGAACAGGTCCTTGAAATCGATTCGGTTAAGCGTATACGTGATGAGGTGAGACTGCATATCGAAGAAGAACTTAACCTTGGTTTCGAGGCGCAACCGCTCAGACCCGATAGTAATAAAGAACTCGGCGATGTCTACGCTCCGAGACGTGCGACTATGCGCGGTTTGCGAGCGAGTAAGCCACGTGCGGAAGTCCGTTTCGTCGACGCCATCAGTGAAGGCCTTCGCGAATCGATGCGTGAACATGAGAACCTGGTCCTCATGGGACAGGATATCGCCGAATACGGAGGTGCATTCAAAGTCACGGAAGGGTTCTTGGCGGAGTTCGGCAAAGGCCGTGTCCGGAATACGCCGCTTTGCGAAAGCGGTATCCTCGGGACAGCTCTGGGGCTAAGTCTTGAACAAATCAAAAGCGTGGTCGAGATGCAGTTTGCAGATTTTGTCACCTCAGGTTTCAACCAGGTCGTCAATAACCTGGCGAAGATCCATTACCGCTGGGGGCAGCCTGCCGATGTCGTGGTGCGTATGCCAACGGGCGCCGGAGTGGGTGCGGGACCATTTCATTCGCAGAGCAATGAAGCCTGGTTTGTTCACACGCCCGGGCTAAAGGTCGTATATCCTTCGACGCCGGAAGACGCAAAGGGCCTGCTGATCGCGTCAATAAATGATCCCAATCCGGTCATGTATTTCGAACATAAGCTGCTTTATCGCAGTATTAACGGGCAGGTACCCGAGGGGTACTACGAAACGGAAATCGGCAAGGCAAGGCTTGTCCGTGAAGGGAGCGACCTCTCGATCATCACCTATGGCGCAGGCGTGCACTGGTCGACGCGCTATGCTTCTCAGCACAGGGAATATTCTTTGGATATCCTTGACCTCCGCACCCTTCTTCCCCTCGATTACGATGCGATCCGGGATTCTGTCCGTCGGACGGGCCGGGTGCTTGTCCTTCACGAAGATTGTCTGACCGGAGGCATCGGGGGCGAAATCGCTGCGTGGATCGGCGAGAATTGCTTTGAAATGCTGGATGCCCCGGTTATGCGCTGTGCTTCGCTGAATACGCCCGTACCTTTTAATCCTGAACTTGAACAGCAATTTCTCGCTTCTGCGAGACTCGGTGAGGAATTGGAAAGACTCATCCGATATTGATTAATCAACGGAAGACATGGAAGAAATTCAAATTCATTGCCCAAAATGCGGATGGGAGCCGGATGGAAAACCATACTGGCGCTGCACTTGCCGAACGCAGTGGGATACCTTTTCAACGGGGGCAAGATGTCCCGGCTGCGGAAAGGTTTGGGAAAAAACACAATGCGCGGATCATGCCGGCGGATGTGGCAAATGGAGCCCACACCTGGACTGGTACGACGGTTTGGACGATTTCATATTACGCCTCAAGGAAGAGATCAAAGAAAGCTGGAGGGGAAGTGGCCTATTGATTCATTGAGTTTCCCGTTCGAAGCCATAGGCCTTCTTTAAATAACTGATTAAGCGCACGGCAAAAGGATACCATTTTTGAAGGGTACTCACATAATTATTAGTCCAACCCTGTTCATATGAAATCTTATTGAAAAAAACGCGCACACGATCGGGGTCTTTTGACAGCAGAGGCAGCGGTTTGCCGGTAAAGTATCCGTCTTTAAAATAGGTGGAATCCTCGTAAACATTGTCATCGAGCAGTTCCTGTGCCGCATCCATGACGTCGTTGATTGCCTTACCATAGGGTACCTGCGAATAATTGATGTCGCGGACCGCGAGATCGTAAGTAGCGATGCTGTCCGCGACATGTTGTTTCCTGATGAAGCGAAGCCCTCCGGAGTTCTTCAACTGCATCATCGTGGCGTCGTAGCTGATAAAGGCCGAATAATAACTGGTGTACCTGGCCACAAGGTGGTAAAATGACCTCCTTGTTTCCTGGTCATTCATATTCTTTTTCGCCAGCGCCTTCAGGGAATCAAGGCCCCGACCCTTCCATTCATTTTCACCTATTACCGAGGCAAGAACCGAAGTGTCGCTCTCGAGATTCCGGATAAAGCTGGAAATATATTCACGTTCTTTTTCGCGGTCACTGATGTTTTCGCGAAGGCTCTCCGCTAAAAATCCCAGCATGACTGCGACGAAGATCATAAAGCCTTCCAGCAGGTATTCTTTCCACATTTTAGTGTGGTAGTGAATATCCGGGTGATGGTGCACTTCCATGAAAGCGTTTTTATTTGGCGCTGTTCGCACGGAACACGCGGAGGAAATTTCCGCCAAGGATCTTGTCGATGTCTTTTTCCGAATACCCTTTTTTCAGGAGCGCCTGTGTGATTTTTGGAAAATCCTGGACGCCGTCCAGGCCAAGCGGCGCCGAATCGATGCCGTCAAAATCGGAACCCAGCCCAACATAATCGACTCCTACGAGTTTGACAATATAGTCGATATGATCGATCACCATGGAAAAGGGCGGACGAACGGCGTTGAGTTCCTTTGGGTATTTTTTTGCCATGAATTCACTGATTTCATAGTCTTCCTTTTTTAAGGCCGTCAGCGAATCAAATTCCGCCTTGTGGTGTTCAAAGAAGACCTGGCGCCTGCGTGCGTAGTTGCTGTCGATAAAACCCGAATAAAAATTGATGTCGATGACACCACCGTTTTTAGCCACGGCACGGATCTGCTCGTCCTTAAGGTTTCTGGGCACAGGGCAAATCGCGTAGACAGAACTATGTGAGGCGATCACGGGTTTGGTCGTGGTCGCTATTGCATCCCAAAAGGTCTTTTCGCCGACATGCGAAATATCGACCATCATCCCCAGCTCGTTCATTCGCCTGACTACCTGCTTGCCGAATTCGGTGAGCCCGTAGGGTGATACAGTGAACTCCTTATGCGATTCGTCTGCGGCCGAAGTGGCCCAGGACGTGCTGTTGTTCCAGGTGAGCGTCATATAGCGAACGCCCCGTTTGAACAGGCTGTCGAGATAATCGAGGTTATCTTCGATCATGTGTCCACCCTCTACGCCCATCATGGCGGCCAACTTATGACGAGCCAGTGCATGGGTAAGTTGCGCGGGAGTCGCGACCATTTCCATTTTATCGGGATTGCGGCGGGCAATCGCGTAAAGCGAATCGATTTCCTCGTTTGCGTACTTGAATGCCGTTCCCTTTCCATAATGATCATCGCAAAAAATGGAGAACATCTGGATGTCCACTCCGCCTTTCTTAAATCGTGCTAGGTCAGATTGTGCAACGCCGGTAAGGTCTTTTTCGACACTCAATCCTTTCATCGTGACAGTGGATAGCACATCGTTGTGCGTGTCGGCGACGATGGCGCGCTCATGAATAACTTTGTACGAAGTCTGCGCCAGCATGAACGCGGGCAGGAGCAAGGCAGGGACGATGGTTTGTGCTATTTTTCTCATGATCTTAAATTAATCTTCTTTGGCGCCTTTTTCGCCGGTGAACCACTGTTCTTTGTTGCGGAAAAGTACATTAAAAGTGGTGAGTGTTCCGTAAATGCGCGTGATATATTGTTGCATATTGACTTTGTCTTCGTCGCTCAGCAGTTTATGCGCGTTAATTTGCTGTTCCAAAACGCGGAGACGGTCTCGTAGCATAACAATTTTGTGGAAAAAAACTTCAATCGGTACTTCTTTCGGTTTTTGTGTTTTGTCCCATGGCTGAAGTAACATTACTCCCTTCTGCCATCGTTCTCCGAGCGGGACGACCTCCGATAACCCCCCCCAAAGCCGCAGGATCTTCAGCAAGGATTTTTCCATCTCGGATGCGGTTTCGATTTCGCTCGTCACATTTTCGGGGATGATTTCGTCGAGGTGGTTATCTGTTTTGTCAATCTCCTTGATGCCATGGTTGATAAATGATATCAGGTACGTGGCATACCGGACGCCTATGATGACGCCTGGACCATGGTGTGTATGCTGTAATCTTGTTCCGATGCCGAGATTTGTCTGATCCATATGCAGTTTTTATTTTCGTGATGGTTCAGTTTTTTAATTTGTTTTCTTGTTCTGAGGCTTGCGGTGTAAATGATCAGGGGCATAAAGCTGTACATGTTCACCGCAGGGGCCCTGTTTATAAAAATAAAGATAATGAGGATTATAATGGTCAACATGGGGATGTCAAGTGCGCGAAGGAGGATATAGCGTTTCACGAAGCCTCCACTCAGCTGGTTTTCGGATTGGGTATTATACGCCAAAGCAAAAGATCTGTTATGCAGGGCAAACTATTTTTTGCGGTATCGACGTCCACAAAAATATAGCTGGCGCGTTAATATCCGTAGTAATGAATTTTAGCTGGAGGATTATTAGCCTTCCTTTTTTAGTTCATTTTGTAAGTGATCCATATGCACGGGCCATGACTTACCGGCTTAATCATTAATCGCCTGGTAGACTAACACTTGAAATTTTTGATTCAAATCGCTGTGGCTGTTCGGGTATTGCTGTGTCATGAATAGGCATACCAGGTGTTCTCTCGGATCAGCCCAATACGTTGTTCCGAAAAATCCGCCCCAGTCAAAACTGTCCTTGCTTAGTGGCCCTCGGGCAGCACCTTTGTCCGTGATGACACCGAACCCGAGTCCAAAATTGTTCGCACCGTCAAAGGTAAAGTCAAGTTGGTCGTGTGTCATCATATCAACTGTCCTGCGCGAGAGAATCCTGTGGCCATTATAGATGCCGCCGTTGAGGATCATTTGAACAAAAACCGCGTAGTCGTATGCTGTCGAAGAGAGGCCAGCGCCGCCGGAAAAATAATGTTTGGCGACCTTGGGGTAGTCAGGATCGATATTGGCAACCTGCGGCGTCCATTTGACTATTTCCCCGTCTTTTGTTTGTGTGTAAACAGTCGCCAGCCTGCTGAATTTATCCTTTGGGAGATTAAACCATGTATCGTTCATGCCAAGGGGGCCGGTAATATTCTTCCTGACAAAGTCTTCAAGTGTCATCCCGCTGATTACTTCGACCAGGCAACCGAGGAGATCCGTGTTGAGCCCGTACATCCACTTTTCACCAGGCTGGAACTGCAGTGGTAGCGTGGCCAGCACCTTCATCCTGTCCAAAAGGCTGGCATCAAAGACACCGAGTCCCGATGGAATTCCGTTCTTCGCATAAATCGCATTCATCTCGGTAGTGCCGATGGCCGCATAACCGATTCCGGAAGTATGCGTCAGCAGGTCCCGGAATGTCACCTCGCGTTTAACAGGCACTGTGGTATAGGTAGTATCAGCCGAATTGAATTTTTCAAGTACCCGCTGGTTTTTGAATTCGGGTATAAAATCGCTGATGGGTTCATCAAGCAACAACTTTCCCTGTTCATACAACATCAGGATCGCCGTGCTCGTGATTGCCTTCGTCTGTGAAGCTATCCGGAAGATTGCATCTTTTTTCATTGGCGTTTTCTTGTCGATGTCGTCTTCGCCAAAGGCTTTGTAATAGGCGAGATGACCGTTACGGTAAATGATGGCCACTGCACCAGTCAGCCATTTTTTATCGATGTATTCCTGTACCGTTTTATCGATGCGGCCGAGCCTCGTGGAGGACATGTTTGCGGCATTTGTCTGAAGCTCAGTGGAAAGTACGGGCAGGTTGTGTTCACCGGTTTGTGCAGAGGCGAAAAAAACGGCTGAGAAAATCAGCGTTGTAGATAAAAATCTTTTCATGTGAAGTGAATGTTAGATGGTTACCGCCTCAAGTTCTGGAAAGAAAAGCAAGGACAAAAAAATTTTTTCGCGGCCGATCACCTCCTATCACGGACGTCCTGGCGGTAAATTCTGCTGGCGCCGAAGATCACCCGATGGTATGTAATGTCTGTTTTTGTTGATATAATCACGCGCAGCCAGTTTGATATACTCTTCGAAGTCATAATCGCTGCTCGATTTTGCAAAATAATACGAGGGTCTGTACTTAACCATGAATGTATCCAGCTCAGGGCTGTTGAAATGGGTGATTTTTTTAACCAGGTAGGGTGCGAAGCGATGGTCAATAAATTTTTCCTGCTCTTCGATGATCAGCCTTCTCTGAAAGGCCAGCATCCGCCTGTTCTTGTTGAACTGGAACATGTGTATGATCGCGTCGAGGTCAATTCCCGCACCCAGCCCCTCGGAGCCATCCGTAATCGAGAGCTTGGGTTTTTTGTAGTCAAAAATCTTGGCGTAATCCTGCCTGTTTTGCAGAGAGTCCATATGATAGTTGCGGGGTTGTACGCGAACCGGTTTGAGTTCGATCGGGTCGATGTGCAGGGCGACATCAAAACTGGGATAGTTCATTATGCCGGCCACCGGGAACTTGACGGTAGTTCTTCCAAGAAAAGAAAACGAAATGGAATCCTCAGCGCTGACGGCAATGGAATAGTTGCCGTTGGAATCGGTCATTGTCCCGCGCCCCGAAGTACTCACGACGCTCACGGCTTCGAGCGGCCGGGAACGATTTATATTATAGACTGTGCCTTTGATGGTTACCTGCGCGCTAAGTTCCCTCAGAGAAATAGTCGTGACGAAAAGAATAAAAAGCAGTAAGGATTTTGTCAGATGACGGTGCAAAGGCGTCTTTTTAAGCGTGATATTACTATATTAAACCACATACCATTTAGTGCGGTGAGGATTTAACGATATTTTGGAGGTTCAAAAGTAGCCAAATCAGGTTCGGGAAATGCCGGTGTTCGAGAGCATGAATTTTTTGCGCAAGCGAATCAGCTGTATCCTCATCGGTGACGCGACAGCTTGCCTGGAAGATTACCTGGCCATGATCATAGATGTCGTCGACATAGTGTACCGTGATACCGCTTATTTTTTCGCCGGCCGCAATCACGGCTTCATGAACGCGCGCGCCATACATCCCCTTTCCTCCATGCCTGGGCAGGAGGGCAGGGTGGATATTGATGATTTTTTTTGGAAAAGCCCCAATCAATTCCGCGGATAATTTCCATAAAAACCCTGCCAGCACGATCAGATCGATCTTTTTTTCCTTCATCAGCGCGGTAATTTCCCCAGCGTCGGAAAATTTCTCCTTATTCAAGATAACATAACGGACATTTTCATTTTTCGCCACTTCAATAACGCCCGCTTCCGGCCTGTTGCAACAGATCAGTGCCACATCCGCTTCGCCGTTTTTTTTGAAATATGCGATAATTTTTTGCGCATTTGTTCCTTTGCCCGAGGCAAAAATGGCGATCTGACTTTTCGACATGGATGCAAGATAAAATTATCGTGGAAATACTAAAGGAAGCAACCAGAAAAACGCTGAAATTGAAATTGGGTTGAGCACTGACATCTTAATGACAGAGCAAAAAATTACTCTTGGAAAATCCGCTGAAACACACGCCAGATCAGCGAAAATATTTTTTTTATATGTTGATATTTTGTTCGATTCCTGACTTACTTTTGCACGGGCTCAGAAGTTTTATCCAATTCTATTACAACAGGCGAAATTATTATGACCAGCCACAGACTAATTGCTAAAAATACACTACTACTTTTCTTTTTCTTAATCACTTCGGCCTTTGTTGGAACTACATTATTCGCGCAGGATGGCAAAAAGCTTTTCCAGGATAATTGCGCGCAATGTCATAATCCAATAAAAGTTGTTACAGGCCCGGCATTGAAAGGAGCGACAGACAGGATCCCTGATGCAAAATTGCTGCATTCATGGGTCAGGAATAACGCCGCGGTGCTTGCGACAGGCAACAAGTATTTTAATGACCTGAGAGCGCAATATGGTGGAACGGCGATGAATCTTTTTCCTACCCTGACCGACGGGGAAATCGACGCGATCTTTAAGTATGCAAACAGCTACCAGCCGCCGACGACGGGCCCCGAAACGCCGGGAGCTTCGGCAGCTGAAAGCGATAACAGCCTGCTCTACGGTATTCTCACGATTATCTTAGCAGTGATCATGCTTACGCTCCTGCAAATCAATAGCAATCTTAAAAGATTGTCCGACGAAAAGGAAGGTATTCCCTCAGTCGACGCGGTTCCATTTTACCGAAATAAGGTTTATATCACTGGCCTCGTGCTGGTTTTGTTTGTCGTCGGCGGATATGTCCTGGTGCAGGGCGCAGTTGGACTCGGCCGAAGCCAGGGCTACCAACCGCAGCAACCAATATTTTATTCGCACAAAGTGCACGCGGGCATCAACCAGATCAGCTGTCTGTATTGTCACGGCAACGCCTGGGAAAGCCGGCATGCTGCCATTCCTTCACTCAATGTGTGCATGAATTGCCATGCGGCGATCAATGAGTATTCGGGGAAGGAAAAACTCTATCGTGAAGACGGAACCGACGTGGACGGCACGGCAGAAATTCAGAAAATCTACGCATATACTGGTTACGATCCGAAAACGCAGCGTTATTCAACGCCGTCACAACCACCGGTCGAATGGGTCAAAATCCACAACTTGCCCGACTATGTTTACTTTAACCATTCGCAGCATGTCCGCGCAGGCAAGGTTCAGTGCCAGACCTGCCACGGTCCTATCCAGCAAATGAACGAAGTAAAGCAGTTTGCGCCGCTCAGCATGGGCTGGTGCATCAATTGCCACCGCACTACCAAAGTTGATTTTCCGGACTCCACTAACGCAGGAAACAAATTTTACAGTGTTTACACAAGATTTCATAATGAATTGAAATCGGGTGAGATGGACAGCGTGACTGTCGAAAAGATTGGCGGGACGGAGTGCCAGAAATGTCACTATTAATTTTATTGTTCAATTGATAAGAAATGGTTGTTAAAAAACATTGGCAGAGTTTCGGCGAGCTAACTGGCAGCGATTCATTCAAGGCATCTTCCGAAAAGGAATTTGCGGAAGAACTTCCGCAAGAAGGAATTGATTCGAAAGGGATACTCGATCTGAAATCGCCCCGCAGGGATTTTTTAAAATACCTCGGATTTAGCACAGCCGCAGCCGCACTGGCCGCCAGCTGCGAAATTCCCGTCAAAAAAGCCATTCCTTACTTAAACAAGCCGGAAAATATGGCGCCGGGGGTTGCGGATTATTATGCAACTACTTATACGTCCGGCGGAGATGTGGTTCCTATTTTGGCCAAGGTCCGCGATGGCAGGCCGATAAAAATTGAAGGCAATGAACTTTCTTCGCTGACAAAGGGAGGAACTTCTGCGCGCGTGCAGGCATCGGTGCTCGACCTCTATGATACTGCGCGCCTGCGTTTCCCGGTGCAGATGACCAGCAACGGGCCCCAGCAGATAACTTCTTTTGATGCGTTCGATAAAATGATCGCTGGTGCAATGGGCAGCCTCGGCGGCGCACCGGTTGTCATTCTTACCTCTTCGATCACTTCGCCAACCACCAGGCAGATCATCAGCGAGTTCCTGGCCAAAAACGCGGGGAGCCGCCACGTCCAGTACGATGCGGATTCATTTAGCGGGATGATGCTCGCCAATGAGGCTTGTTATGGCAAAAAAGCGATTCCGGCTTACCAGTTCGACAATGCCAAAGTGATCGTCAGTCTCGGCGCAGATTTCCTTGGTACCTGGCTCACGCCCGTAGAATTTGCACGGCAATATTCCAAGGGCAGAAAGATAGACGAGAAGAACCCGGAGATGAGCATGCATTACCAGTTTGAAAGTATGTTGAGTACGACCGGAGGAAGCGCTGACGAAAGATTTGTTCATCGCCCCACGGAAACAGGGGCGGTCGCGCTGGCCCTCCTGGCGGCAGTTGGTGGCAATGCGACCGCGCCGGCATTGGGGGACAAACTAAAATTCGGCGTTAACGAAGCAGCTAAAAGCCTGCTCGGCAATAAGGGCAAAGGGCTTGTCGTCAGTGGCAGCAATGATGTGCACGTACAGACGGTGGTCAATTCGATCAATGAAATGATCGGCGCGAACGGCTCAACGGTCAATTGGGGGACAACAGTACAGACTAGGCAGGGTATTGACAGCGATTTCGAAAGCCTGGTCGCTGATCTCAACGCAGGAAAAGTCGGAGCGTTGCTCGTATATGGGGTCAACCCGGTGTATACTCACTATGCAGCCGACAAATTCAAGGCGGGGCTGCAAAAGACAAAACTTACTGTTTCCTTTAACGACCGCATCGACGAAACAACCGAGCTCTGCAAATATGCGATTCCTGCGCCCCATTTCCTCGAAAGCTGGGGAGATGCGGAAGGCAAAACAGGCTACTTCAGCCTGATGCAGCCGACAATAGCGCCGCTGTTTCTTACCCGCCCATTCGAAGATTCGCTCCTTCGCTGGTCCGGTAACAATACCGAATACGAAAATTATTTTAAACAATACTGGACAGGGAAACTGGGTGCGGTCGAAGCTTATCAAAAAGCTTTGCAAGATGGCGTAATCGAGCCCTCAGTCCCTTCTGCCGGCGGCGCAACGTACAATGGCGGCAAACTCGCAGAATCGGTTGCGGCTCTGTCATCAAGAAAAATTGGAACCGGGCTAGAACTGGTGATCTATCAGAAAATCTCCATGGGGGTCGGATATCAAGCCAACAACCCATGGCTTCTTGAATTGCCTGACCCGATCACCAAGGCGACTTGGGACAATTATGCGATTGTCTCGCCGGAATATGCAAAAAAAACCTGGAACCTTGACCTTGCGAACCGGAGACAGGCCGATAAATATGAAGTCTATCCGGAAAAAAAGGTGGTGAGTATCAATGCCGGCGGCAAAAAACTGGAACTCCCCGTCCTTATCTTCCCGGGGATTCACAACGACGTGGTTGCTGTTGCGGTCGGATTTGGCCGGCAAAGTGCTGCACAAGACAAGACCCAAGACAAGACCAGGGATTATATCGGGAGGGCAGTAGTCGGCGCTGGAGTAAATGCATTTCCCCTGACATCATATAACGGGACAACCATAGACTGGTTTGTTCCCGACATTACGATCGATCAGACCGACAAGACATATTCGGTGGCTCAAACACAAACGCATTCCAGCTACGAAGGCCGCGACGAAGTGGTCAAGGAAATGACGCTGGAGGACTTCAAAAAATCCCCCCAGGAAATCCTGGACGAAAGGGCGAAGGCACTAAAGCCTTTCGGCGGTCTCGAAAATTTCGAAAAAGAAGGCACCCTTTTCCCCTATTATGATAAGCCCGGCATTCACTGGGGCATGTCCATTGATTTAAATTCATGCATTGGCTGCGGGGCCTGCGCCATCGCCTGCCATGCGGAGAACAATGTGCCTGTCGTCGGAAAGAGTGAAGTGATGCGGTTTCACGACATGCATTGGATGCGCATTGACCGCTATTTTAGTGGCGACCCGATGGACCCGGACAGTGTGCAGACAGTATTCATGCCGATGCTTTGCCAGCATTGCGACAACGCTCCCTGCGAGAACGTTTGTCCTGTTTCTGCGACCAATCACAGCAGCGAAGGACTGAACCAGATGGCCTATAACAGGTGCATCGGTACAAAATATTGCGCTAACAACTGTCCTTACAAAGTTCGCCGCTTTAATTGGGCTGACTACACCGGCGCAGACAGTTTTCCGGACAACCAGGTTTTCACGGGGGTGGGTAAGCTGGATGACAGTGTCATCATGATGAATGATGACCTGACGCGCATGGTGCTCAACCCGGACGTGGTCGTTCGCGCCCGCGGCGTCATGGAAAAATGTTCTTTCTGCGTGCAGAGATTGCAGGAAGGGAAGCTCAAAGCGAAAAAAGAAAACAGGCCGCTGAAAGATATGGAGGACGTGCGCACTGCATGCCAGCAGGCGTGCCCGACAGAAGCAATTGTTTTTGGCAATGTGAATGACGGAACGAGCCGAATCCGCCAAATGAGAGAAGGCAACCCGGAAAGACTTTATTATGCATTGGAAGATCTGCATGTCATTCCGAACGTGAACTATCTGGCTAAAATCCGTAACACGGAAAAAATCAGCGATTCGATCACGGAAAGTTAACGCGCACGCATTAATCTATACGTAGGTGGGAGCGCCTGGGATACAGGCACCAAAATCATACATCGACAATTCATTATGGCATTATTAAAATACGAATCACAGGTCAGACCTCCGCTGGTAGCTGGTGATAAGCACTATCACGATGTGACTGAAGATATCTTAAGGCCGGTCGAATCGAATCCCACTATGCTCTGGTGGGTGGGCTTTATCGGGGCACTCGCCCTGCTGGGTTTTGGCGTTTTTTCGATCTACCGCGAAGTGGTCTATGGAGTGGGACAATGGAATATCAATCGTACGGTGGGCTGGGGCTGGGATATCACCAACTTTGTATGGTGGATCGGTATCGGGCATGCAGGTACGCTGATCTCTGCAATCCTTTTATTGTTTCGGCAGGGGTGGAGAACCGGCGTGAACCGCGCAGCGGAAGCCATGACGATCTTTGCCGTGATTTGTGCAGGACAATTCCCGATCTGGCATATGGGCCGCGTATGGATGGGATTCTTCGTTCTACCTTATCCCAACACCAGAGGAGTACTCTGGCCCAATTTTAACTCCGCACTGCTGTGGGACGTATTCGCCATATCGACGTATTTCACCGTTTCACTGCTTTTCTGGTATACTGGCCTTCTGCCGGACCTGGCTTCCATTCGCGACCGCGCGCGCCTGAAATGGAGGAAATTTTTTTATGGCGTTTGTGCTTTTGGGTGGTCGGGATCGACCAAGCACTGGCAGCGTCATGAAGCTCTTGCCCTTGTCCTCGCTGGTCTCAGCACCCCGCTTGTACTTTCCGTGCATACGATTGTATCCTTTGACTTCGCGACCTCGGTCATACCAGGCTGGCATACAACGATCTTTCCTCCTTACTTTGTTGCAGGGGCTATTTTTTCGGGATTTGCGATGGTACAGAGTCTCCTGATCATTTCAAGGAAAGTACTGAAGCTGGAAGAATATATTACTATCGAGCACATCGACGTGATGAACAAAATCATCGTGCTGACGGGCTCCATCGTTGGGTGTGCGTATCTCACGGAATTATTCATTGCCTGGTACAGCCAGAATAAATTTGAAGGCTGGGCATTCATGCAAAATCGCGTCAATCTCTTCAGCCCGCTGGGCTGGAGTTATTATATCATGATGAGCTGCAACGTGCTTTCTCCCCAGATATTCTGGTTTAGAAAAATGCGCCGGAGTGTTGTTGTCACCTTCTTCATGTCGGTGATCGTCAATATCGGGATGTGGTTTGAGCGCTTCGTGATCATCGTAACCTCGATCTACCGTGACTATGTGCCGAGCAGCTGGACGGTTTATTATAGTCCGTCGATCTACGAAGTAGGATTCTACCTGGGTACGTTCGGCCTGTTTTTCACCTGTTATTTTCTGTTCTCCAAATTTTTCCCGGTCATTGCCGTGGCGGAAATAAAGAATATCCTGAAGAGATCGGGTGAAAATTATAAGGCGAAAATGGGAGAAGCCGAGGCGGAAACGCCGGAAGAATTCGCACATGAGATGGCGCATGCACATTAAGCATAAAAGAATCAAAGAATAGGATATGGCGATAAAAAAATTTGCGGTGGGTTGTTTTGACGATGAGGCCGTTCTTTTTTCGGCGGTGAAAAAAGTCCGCACGGCGGGATACAAGATCCATGACGTCTATACGCCGATGCACATCCATGGTCTCGACACGGCCATGGGGCTCCGGGATACCAGCCTGCACATTGCGGGATTTTTTTACGGGCTGTCGGGAACGATCATAGCGTTAGGCGGGATCACATGGATCTTTACCACTGACTGGCCACTCAATATTGGGGGCAAGCCACACTTCTCGTTGCCAGCCTGGATACCGATCACTTTCGAGCTGACCGTCCTGTTATCATCCATTGGGATGGTCCTGACCTTTTGTTATCTCTGCCAGATGGCACCTTTTGTCAAGAAGCACCATTTTCACCCGCGTTCCACCGATGACCTCTTCGTGATGGTCATCGAATGCACGCCAAAAACAAATGAAACAGAAGTGTTGAGTTATTTGCAGGGATTGGGCGCCGTGGAAACCAACATACAGGTGGCAGAAACGGGATGGTGGCTTGGCAGTTATGCAAAAGACCGCAAACCCTTCGAAAAAAAGGAAACGGTCATCGCTTAAACACACGAATTCTGATGAAAAAATTATCGATCATATTCAGTTTACTGGTTATTATCGCGCTCGTATTCAGCTGCAGCGAAGTCAAACGCGACCCAGGCAGGGTTTATATGCCGGACATGGCTTACAGCCGCGCCTACGAAACATATTCAGTCACTGATGAACAGCGGAAAGCTTTGCTGGACCAGGGGATTCATTATAGCAATATACCAGTTGAAGGGACCATCAAAAGAGGAGAGCTGATGCCATTTCCCTTTCCGAAAGATGCGCAAGGCGACTCCACCAACTATGTCGCCTCCAAACAATTCAAAAGCCAAATCCCCACGCCGGATTCAATCCAGATGATCGAAGCAGAAAGGCTTTTCCTGGTGAACTGCGCGATCTGCCATGGCCCAAAACTTGATGGAAACGGGCCGCTTTATCGACAGGGCGAAGGACCTTTCCCGGCTGCACCTGCCAATTTTATCGGTGGTGCCCAATACAAGAGCATGCCCGAAGGACAGATGTTTTATTCCGTCGCTTACGGGAAAAACAAGATGGGAAGCTATGCGTCGCAGCTAAACAGCCGGCAGCGCTGGATGGTGATCGCTTATATTAAGTCGAAACAGGCGGCGGCGGCGTCGCAGGCGCCTGCAACAACAGATTCGACGGCGAAAAAATAACAGAAGAATTCGAGAATAAAAAAATATTTAGGATGTCACTCAGAGAACATTTTGAAATACCGAAGCGATACCGCACCTGGTCGATGGCATTGATGGGCGTGGGCGTGCTGTCGCTGATCATTGGCTATATTCTATACGGATCCGAAAATAACGGCACACGTTTTTGGTCAGCTTTGCTGCAGAACAGCATCTATTTCCTGCTGACGGTTAATGCTGCCATGTTCTTTTTTACGGCGACTACCCTCTCGATGGGCGGTTTCCAGATGTCGTTCCGCCGCGTTACCGAAGCAATTTCTGCGTCGGTAATCCCTATCGGCATTATCACCCTTATCATTTTTATTTGCCTCGTGGCAGGGAAAAAAGACGGGATTTATGATTGGTTGAACAAGGACGTTGTCAATGGCGATCCCGCGCTGAAGGGCAAATCCGGATTCCTGAACCCAACTTTTTTTATGGTCTGGTCATTCCTCACGATCGCCCTTTGGACGGGCCTGGGGATCAAGATGCGCCAGCTTTCCCGCGAATCGGATGTGGCCAAGATGAGCATTGAAGAAGGACGCCGCTATATTTTCAAAAATACGGTGTGGGCGTCGGTTTATATTGTATGGTTTACACTGACGGTGGCTTCCACGGTTCCCTGGCTCTGGCTAATGAGCCTGAAGGCGCACTGGTTTTCGACCATGTACAGCTGGTATACTTTCGGCAGCACCTTTGTCTCAGGCCTTGCACTCATTGCATTGTTTGTTGTATACGTCAAAAACAAGGGTTACCTGGAGTATACCAACCTCGAGCACCTTCATGATATTGGCAAATTCCAGTTTGCTTTCTCAATCTTCTGGACCTATCTCTGGTTTGACCAGTTTATGCTGATCTGGTATGCCAACATCTCGGAAGAGACCATCTATTTCAAGAATCGTTTTGAAGGGGCTTATGCTGGTTTATTTTATCTCAATCTCATTATCAACTTCCTGGCTCCGTTCCTCATCTATATGTCACGGGGTTCTAAAAGGAACTGGACAATCGTAACCCTTATGTCCGTAGTTTTGCTGTTCGGGCATTGGCTGGATTTCTACCAGATGGTATTCGGCAGCACCATGCCCGACCATGTTCCGATGAACCTTTTTGATTTTGGGATTGCTGCAGGCTTTATCGGGTTGATCATGTGGCAGACAGGCCGGGTACTTGCAAAATATCCGCTGATGGCCAAGAACCATCCCTTCTTCAAGGAAAGTATTATTCACCACACATGATCGCCGCCAAATAAATTAAAGAGCAGTCTAAATATTAAATACCATCATGTCAACCTTTTTTATCATACTGATCTTGTTGCTCGGGTTCCTGATCACATTTCAAATCGCCAAGGCGAGTGAGTATGTGGGCGTCCTTAAAGGTGAGAAGAAGGCCTTTCAGCAACAGAATCGCATCAATGGGTTCCTGATGATCGTTTTCCTGGTTGGCGGACTGATTGGTGTTTACTGGTGCAATGAACTTTTTCGCGGGAAGATCCTACCCCCATCGGCTTCCGAACACGGCGAAAAGATCGACACCATGTTGTACATCACCCTTGTGATTACGGGCATTGTATTTTTTATTACCCAAATCCTGCTTTTCTGGTTTTCCTTTAAATACCAGTATTCCGAAAAAAGAAAACCATATTATTTTCCCCATAACAATAATCTCGAAATTCTGTGGACCACCGTTCCCGCTATAGCACTTTGTATCCTGGTTGGATTCGGTTTGTATTATTGGTTCAAGATTACCGGTGACGCACCAAAAGACGCCATGCAAATCGAAGTGACGGGTAAACAGTTCGGGTGGATATTCCGATACCCCGGCAAGGACGGCATTTTTGGGAAAAAATATTATCAAAATATCTCCGACAAGGACAATAACTCGCTCGGCCTGATCTGGGATGACCCTGCTTCGCATGATGACATCGTGGTAAACAACGAAGTTTATCTTGTTAAGGGAAAGCCGGTTAAGTTCATCATCAATTCGCGTGACGTAATTCATGACGTAGGCCTGCCCCATTTCCGCATGAAGATGGATGCCGTCCCGGGAACGCCGACGACGATGTGGCTGACGCCGAAGTACACGACCGAGGAGATGAAGACAATGACGAAGAACCCTGAATTTGAATATGAGCTCGCTTGCGACCAGCTTTGTGGCCGCGGCCACTATACCATGAGGGCAGTCGTCAAAGTGGTAACGCCCGAAGAGTTCATTCTTTGGAGAGCCAAGCAAAAGACCAACTATGCGATGGTGTTCCCGGACAAGGAGCCTGGTGCCAAGCCGACCGACTCGACCAAGGCGTCGACATCCGCCGGAACGGTACCCCCAAAATCGTTGGTGTCGAAAAACTAATATCCCATAATCGACCAGAAAACAAATACTCATGAGCAACGAAGCAGTACTACAGCAACATGGCGCGGTGATAACCACCCATGGAGAGGCCCATGTTCATCACCACAAAGAGACATTCATCACCAAGTATATTTTCAGCCAGGATCACAAAATGATCTGCAAGCAGTTCCTGATTACTGGAATGATCTGGGCAATACTGGGAGGCCTGATGTCTGTTTTATTTCGTTTACAGCTTGGATATCCTGATAGCACATTCCCTTTTCTCGAAGACGTTTTTGGCAAATGGGCCAAAGGTGGAAAAATCCAGCCCGAATTCTATTATGCGTTGGTCACGATGCACGGAACTGTGCTGGTGTTTTTCGTTTTAACCGGCGGCCTTAGCGGAACCTTCGCGAATTTCCTTATTCCCCTGCAGTGCGGCGCGCGCGACATGGCTTCGCCGTTCCTGAATATGCTTTCTTATTGGTTTTTCTTTATGGCCAGTATCGTGATTTTTTCCTCACTGTTCCAGGAAACAGGCCCTGCCAGCGGCGGATGGACGGTTTATCCGCCATTAAGCGCGCTAGGCGATGCCAACGAGGGCTCCAAGGCGGGAATGGATTTTTGGATCATCGGGATGGCACTCTTCGTGGTGTCGTCGCTGCTGGGCGGGTTGAATTATATCACGACCATCCTGAACATGCGCACCAAAGGGATGAGCATGACCAGGCTGCCCCTGACGATCTGGGCGCTGTTTTTTACCGCAATCCTGGGCGTGCTTTCTTTCCCGGTATTGCTCTCGGGTCTTATCCTGCTTCTTTTCGACCGCCATTTCGGAACAAGCTTTTACCTGTCGGATATTTTTATTGCATCGACGGGCCGCGCCCTATCCAACGAAGGAGGCAGCGCGATACTTTTCCAGCATCTTTTCTGGTTCCTTGGGCATCCCGAGGTATATATCATTATTTTGCCGGCGATGGGCCTGGTCTCCGAGGTCATGGCGGTGAATTCGAGAAAGCCCATCTTCGGGTATATGGCGATGGTCGGTTCGCTTTTTGCGATCGCTGTACTCGCTTTTCTTGTGTGGGCGCATCATATGTTTGTCACCGGCCTCAACCCGTTGCTCGGATCGGTCTTTGTACTGTTGACTTTGCTGATCGCCGTGCCTTCGGCCATTAAGGTATTCAACTGGCTGACTACGCTCTGGCGCGGAAATATTCGCTTCACGCCGGGTATGCTATTTGCTATCGCCTTCGTGAGCCTCTTTATTTCCGGGGGATTGACAGGTATCTTCCTCGGAAATTCGACATTGGACATTCATCTTCATGATACTTATTTTGTCGTGGCCCATTTTCATATCGTTATGGGGGTCTCGGCATTCTTTGGAATGTTTTGCGGCGTCTATCACTGGTTCCCGAAAATGTTTGGGCGCTATTTGAACAATACCATGTCCTACATACATTTTTGGGTAACGTTCATGGGAGCTTACCTGATATTTTGGCCCATGCACTATGAGGGTCTTGCGGGTATGCCACGCCGGTATGTGGAATATGAAAACTGGCTTTCATTCCACCAGTTTGGTGACCTAAATCGTTTTATTTCTACGGTGGCCATGGTCGTGTTCTCCGTTCAGCTGATGTTTGTATTTAATTTCTTCTATTCAATTTTCAAAGGAAGAAAGGTCACGACGATGAATCCCTGGGGAGCCAATACGCTGGAGTGGACGGCACCCATCAGGCCCGGACACGGCAACTGGATAGGCGAAATCCCGGAAGTGCACCGATGGGCCTACGATTATGGCAAGGACGGAAGGGAATTTATCCCACAGACTGAGCCTATCGGCCCGAACGAAAGCGTGCACTAAATCAGGGAGTGTGATTTGATGAAGATTTTTTTATCTTGAAATAATTTGCCCTGATTCCGTCAGGGCATTTTCTTTTGTGGAGAGAGCATTGTGGCTTTGGACCGGGAGCAATATGCACCTTAAATAATTTCGAACATTTTGACTCAGCAGGAAACAGTGAAGCATTCTCAATCTTTTTTTATCGCAGAAAAGCTGCGCGATTACAAGTTGTTGATCAAGTTCAACCTCAGCTTTATGGTGGTGTTTTCGGCTGTCATTGCGTACTTGCTCGCGCCCAAAGTGGTTGTGTTTGACTTAAAGGCCATCCTGCTTTTTTTTGTTGGTGGGATGCTTGTGACGGGGGCCGCCAATGCCATCAACCAGGCCACTGAAAAAGACACGGACGCAATGATGAAAAGAACCGCCAACAGGCCAGTTGCCTCCGGACGAATGAGCGAAACAGAAGCTTGGACTTTTGCCGGAATCGCCGGAATCGCCGGAGTGCTGATCCTATGGCAATTTAATTTTCTGACTGCCGCGCTGTCCGCATTCAGCCTGTTTTTGTACGCATTCGTCTACACACCTCTGAAGAAAATCAGCTCCGTCGCCGTTCTCGTAGGCGCAATTCCGGGCGCCCTTCCCTGCCTTATCGGCTGGGCTGCCGGCAATGATGCGTTAACTGCGGGCGGCTGGATCCTTTTTGGGATCCAGTTTTTTTGGCAGTTTCCGCATTTCTGGGCGATTGCGTGGATTTCGCATAAGGATTACAGCCAGGCAGGGTTCAAGCTGCTGCCTTCGAGCGAAGGGCAGACAAAGTATTCAGCCATCCAGGCTGTTATTTATTCTCTGCTGTTACTTCCCGTAGGTGTGCTGCCTTACTTTTTCAATATGAGCGGAATGATTAGTTTGGTCATCGTCGCGATCGCCAACTTTTTTATGATTATGCAGTGCGTGCGTTTGTATCGCGAGATGACGGTGAAGGCGGCGCGCCGTGTGATGTTTAGCAGTTATATTTATTTACCGGTTGTCCTGCTGGCCCTGCTGGCGGATAAGACCAGTTAGTCAAAAATATGCAACAAGCTGAATTCGTTAAACCCGTGAACGAACAGAGAAAAAAAATACATCCCCACAAATTCGCCATGTGGGTCGGTATTGGCAGCATCATCATGATGTTTGCAGGGCTGACGAGCGCCTATATTGTCAAGCGTGATCAGCCGGGCTGGACGACCTTCGATATCCCGCGTACCTTTTGGTATTCGACGCTCGCCATCCTGGTGAGCAGCCTGACGATGCAGATGTCGCTAAAAGCTTTCAAGGAAAGACAGATGCAACTATACCGCCTGGTCATTTCCGCAACGCTTTTCCTGGGATGTCTTTTTATCCTGCTCCAGTGGCTCAGTTTCCGGCAAATCTGGAAGACGGGTATAACGCTAAAGGGGTCGGGTGCCGGCCAGTTTCTTTACGTCATCGCCGGGCTTCACGCGGTCCACGTATTTGGAGGCATCATTGCGCTGCTGGTGACTTTTATCCGGGCTTTCGGGGTCCGGAAGCGGAGCTATAACAGCATTCCGCTCGAAGTGGTGACGACATACTGGCATTTTGTCGATTTGCTCTGGCTGTATCTGTTTATTTTCTTTTTGTGGATACATTGAGGCTGTCATTTTCGCCGCTTTTTCGCATCGTGAAATCCGAAAAAAAATATCCGTGTTCAGAATGAATTTTAGAATGGAAAATTGTAGCTGTTTTCACATTTGTTAAATAAATTTGCGAACAATTAAACTTTCAACATGTCCCAGGCTGCAATCCCTGCAGGAGCAAAATGGTGGAGCGGAGGAAAAAGCCCTTACAATGTGGAATACGGCAAATTGATGATGTGGTTTTTTCTGATGAGTGATGCGTTTACTTTCGGAGCCTTCCTGATCTCTTATGGCACAATTCGTTTTTCCAGTAACAGCTGGCCAAATCCCAACGAGGTTTTCCGGACGTTTCCGGGATGGAAAGGAGAAATGCCGGTTCCGCTGGCATTTGTGAGTCTCATGACATTTATCCTCATCATGAGTTCGGTGACAATGGTTCTCGCTGTGGCAAACGGCCACGCGGGTAAGCGGCTCGAAGTAGCCAAGTGGCTTGGCTGGACTATTCTTGGTGGAATAGCTTTCCTGAGTTGCCAGGCATGGGAATGGACTCACCTTCACGGAGAAGGTGCATGGTGGGGAAGAAACCCGTTTATGAACATCGACGGAACGCAGTCTTCGACGAATTTTACGAATTTCTTTTTTACGATAACAGGATTTCACGGATTCCACGTTTTTTCCGGTGTCATCGTGAATATCATCATGTTAATCCTGGTTCTTAGGGGAACATTCGACAGGCGGGGGCATTACCTCATGATTGAAAAAGCCGGTCTCTACTGGCATTTTGTTGACCTTGTCTGGGTATTTGTATTTACCTGTTTCTATTTGCTTTAGTAAAACCTGATTTGTATGACTGAATTGCATTCTACCGTTGAAATACCCGGCCACAGTGAGCCCAGTTTTTCGACTAAGATCATCTGGAAGACATTTTGGATCCTGCTGGTGATCACGGTAGTGGAGCTTGGGCTGGCGATTTTTTACTACGAATTTCCGACTGTTGTTCCCAAACATTTTCTCAATGGCGTATTTCTGATCGGTACACTGGCAAAGGCATTTTTTATCATTGCAGAGTTCATGCACCTTCGGCACGAAATCAGAAACCTGATCCTTTCCCTGGCTATACCAGCCTGTTTGTTTATCTGGTTCGTGATTGCTTTTCTTTGGGATGGGAGCTCTTACAGGAATCTGCGCAATGATTACGATCGTCATCATGTCGAACAGAGTCATACGAAAGTTCAGCCGGCAAAAAAACCGGGCGAGCCAGATTGATAATATGCAAGAGAACTTTTTATAACCGGCTAACCACTGCTTCGGGCGGTGGTTTTTAATTTCGTCAAAGAGTGAGCGGAAAAGCAATTTTGGCCATATCCATCGCGGTGTTCATCCCACTAATCAGTTACATGATCGTCAGGGATGTCACGGAAAATGCCATCGACATGCCGCGGAGATACTATTATGATTCCGTCAACACGACGATCAGAGATGGAAAACAATTCACCGACACATTATGGCATCGTGTCAAAAATATTACGCTCGTCAACCAGGACGGCGACACGGTCAGCCTCGACAGCCTGAATGGCCGAGTCATCATTGCAGATTACTTCTTTACGCATTGCCCCAGCATCTGCCCGGCTCTCCAGCGAAACATGAAAAAACTCCAGGATGCCATCAAGCTCAAAGATGAACAGCAGAACCCGGATTCGAGCTTCGTACAGTTCATTTCCTTTACGGTGGATCCCGAACGCGATACGGCTGCGGCGCTTAAACTGTATGCCGACCGCTTTGGGGTAAACCCCGATCTCTGGTGGCTGTTAACCGGGCCGAAAAAGACGATCTACGATTTTGCTTTGACTGAACTCAAGATGGGCCTGCAGGATGGCGAAGGAGTGGATTCTAATTTTATTCATACGCAAAAAATGGTTCTGCTCGACAAGAACCACGTCGTGCGCGGTTATTATGACGGGCTGGACAGTGCAGCTTTAGTCAAGCTTGCCCAGGACGCGGTT
>JAJPJP010000382.1 GCA_021324175.1 Chitinophagia bacterium | reverse complement strand
TCACTCAAGCTGACGCCATCTTTCCCCGCAGGCGGCGCTTCATTTTTTGTCACTTGTCCTGCCACTTGATCAGGATGGTTCGTTTTCGGTAATCCGTTGGCGGTTCTTTGGCGTTTGGAAACACCGTCTGCGGTTAGTTTATTGTTTCCGGTAGTGTTGACAAGGGCATGAGGTCCGGTTTTCTTGTTCACCAGGGCTGATTTGGAATCACCTCCTGCGCGAAAACTTGCAGCGTCCTTGAGTTCCTCATCCCGGCCATTTTTGTTCGGTGCTTTGACTGAAGCGGCCAAGGTTTTCGTTTCTTGTTTGTGAGTCAATGATTCAGCTACCGCACTTCCCTCAGCTTGCGTCAATGAATTGGCGGGTTTTTGATTTTTCACAGATGGGTTTGCCGGCAGGTTGCTCTTATTTTCCTTGCTATTATTTGCGTTGCCATCCACAGGCTTTACCGGCCTCGCTATGGTGAGTTTGTCGTCGGTCTGGGTGGAATCGTTGCGGAAAAGCTGACTGTTGCAGATCCAGACCATCGGAAGCAGCAACAAAAGCCAAAGATATTTTCGAAATGATTTTTTTCCCTCTGCCTGGGCCTCAGTATTTGAATCAGCATTTCCGGACCTCAACGCAGCGTTCACTTCATTCCAGTTTTCGGCGCCGGTCTTCAGGGGATAGTCTTCTGCCGCCCTGCGAAACAATTCGTCCATATTATCGTCGTTCAAATATTGCATATGTCTAATTGTCTGTTGCTATCGTTTATTTTTTTTTGCAACAATGCCCTTGCCTTCGATAAGTTTGACTTGGACGCGCCAACACTAATGCCCAGGCTATTGGCAATTTCCTGATGCGTAAACCCGTCAATGACATACATGTTGAAAACCGCCCGGTACGAAGGAGGAAGTTTTTTTACTTCCAGGATAAGCTCCTTATAGAGGATTTTTTGATCTGCACCACGGGAACGATCTTCGACATCCCACATGTGATCGTCCAGCGCTCCGATTTCAGGCAACAACGAGTCTTTCCTCAACGCGTCTATGGCCGTATTTACCATGATGGTACGCATCCAGCCTAAGAGGATTTTTTCAAGGTTTTCGGGGTTTTCATAATGAAATTTTGAAAGGTTTCGAAAGATTTTGACATAACCGTCGTTTACAATATCGATTGCCTTTTCGTAACGGTAGATGTACCTGAAAACAATCTTCAGGCAATATCCAAAATAGCGTTCGTAGAAAGCCTTTTGATACCTTTGATTATTCTCCAGGCAAGATGCTATGATCTCTTGTAAACTTTCCAATCCAGTTGACAGGTTATTCCGCAATATTATACGATTTATTTTGCAATAGGTTGCAACCATTTTCGTTTTAACCAGGTGTATACATTTTGAAATTTGTTGTTTATACACGTTTAGTTGACAACTAATTAGGAATTGCTTCGGGGGAAACACATTATTTTGATATCGATTACCGAATAAAACCCATGCTACCAATCCCGCTGAAACCTTTTTGCCGGTTAAAGCTAACCGCACTCTTCGCCATTTTGTCTGCAAACCTGGTTTTGGCACAAACCAATGTCCTGACTCAGCACAACAATTTGAAACGAACCGGCTGGAACAACCATGAATCGCAACTGACGCAGGCTTCCGTCAGCGGCGGAACTTTTGGCCTGCTGTTCTCACGCACTGTAGATGACCAGATTTATTCCCAGCCGCTCATCATCACGAATGTACATACCGGCGGAGGAATACATGACATTGTCATTACGACGACGGTAAACAACAGCGTATATGCCTTTGATGCGGATGACTCGAGCGTGACGACTCCCTATTGGCATGTAAACCTGACATTCAGCCCGGGAACTTATCGACCCATCAGGAATACCGACATGACGGGCGCCTGCGGTGGGGCCTACCAGGACTTCAGCGGCAACATGGGCATCGTAGGAACCCCTGTCATCGACAGCACGACCAACACGATGTATGTCGTTGCAAGAAGCGTGACAATGAACGGCCAGACTTTTGTCCAGTATCTGCACGCTTTGGACATTACGACCGGTGCCGAGCGAAACGGGAGCCCGGTATTCATCACCGCCACTTATCCTGGCAATGGTGAAGGCGGCGACGGGACGACGGTCACTTTTGACCAGCAGCACGAAAATCAGCGACCAGGGTTAACACTCTATAACGGCGTCGTATATATTGCCTGGGCGTCTCATTGCGACTGGGAACCATATCATGGATGGGTGATCGGTTATAGTGCGTCCAGCCTGCAACAGAAATATGTGTATAACGACTCGCCCAACGGCGGCCTTGCGGGAATCTGGATGAGCGGGCAGGCGCCGGCTGTTGATGACAATGGCAATATTTACATCAGTACGGGTAACGGCACCACGGACATTGGCACGGATACGACAGATCGAGGCGAAAGCCTCTTGAAATTGTCTACCGTTTCGGGGTCGCTCAAGGTAGTGGACTATTTCACGCCGAACGATTACCAGTATCTCAATGACAACGACCTTGACTACGGCGTAGATGGCGTCATGCTGATTCCAAATTCGACCTTATCGCTTTCGGGCAGCAAAGAAAGCTATCTCTATCTCCTTAATACGAGCGCGATGGGCGGTATGAATCAGAGCAACACCAACGTGCTGCAACAACTAAACATCAATGCGTCAAGTACCGATTATAATAAACACATACACGGGTCGCCCGTCTATTTCCAGGATAACAACAACCAGGAATATGTTTATGCGTGGGCAGAGGACGGATTTCTAAAACAATTTCCATTTAACAGGTCGACGATGCTTTTCGATACATTGAACAAGGTCGTCGGGAACACCGCATTGCCGACGGGGATGCCCGGCGCCATGCTGGCGGTCTCGTCAAATGGCCTGCAGCCTGGGACGGGGATTTTGTGGACTTCCCATCCGATCAATGGAGACGCAAATCACGCTGTCGTGCCTGGAATACTCCAGGCCTTCGATGCCACCAACGTTTCCCATGAATTGTGGAACAGCAATATGACCGGCATCCGTGACTCGATCGGACGCTTTGCGAAATTTGTAGTGCCGACCGTGGCCAACGGGAAGGTGTATATGGCTACTTTCTCCAAGAGGCTCAATGTATACGGACTAAATGCTCCTCCTGCATCCCAGTGCGCATCGACGCTGCCTGCTCCATGGCAGAGCGCGGACGTCGGTTATGTTGCTTATGGCGGTGATGTTTGCTACAACAATGGCGTATATACCATCACGGCTTCGGGTACTGACATTTGGTATATAGCTGATGCCTGTCACGATGTTTACCAGTCGGCGGCGGGAGCAAATGTCGAGATCAAAGCGCGGGTAGTTTCCATTCAAAACACGGATCCCTGGGCCAAATGCGGCGTGATGTTCCGATCAAATCTTGACCAGGGCTCACCCAATGTTTTCATGGCAATCACTTCTGGTAATGGAGCCGCCTTTCAAATTCGGCCGACGCAAAACACCTATACCACAAGCTCAAACCAGGGCGCGCTGACCGCTCCGTACTGGGTGAGGATCGTGCAATTCGGCAATCAATATGTTGGCTATATTTCGCAAGATGGAAACACCTGGAATCCCTTTGATTCCACGCTCGTCGCCCTTGGCAGTTTTCCCTATGTCTCGCTTGCCTATTCGACGCACAACAATGCGATGTTGGGCACCGCGGTGATAGATAATGTCACAGTGACCTTTCACGATTCGGTTTCCGGCGAACTCACCAATTTTACCGGGAAAAATATCAACAATCAGTATTCCCAATTGACCTGGACAACAACATCCGAAACCAATTCTGCCTATTTCGAAGTGCTGCGAAGCACCGATTCGACCAATTTTCAATCGATCGGAATTGTTCCTGCCCAGGGTTCATCGGCGTCTCCGCACAATTACGCTTTTAATGACAACCAGCCCTTCGGCGGTACGAACTATTATCGACTGAGGATGGTCAACCAGGACAGCACCTTCTCGTATTCGAATATTGTGCCGGTCACATTCAACTTTTCCACGATCCTGATCTATCCAAATCCTTCAAGTGGTACGCTATATATTCAAAACAATGTCAATTTTAGCAACAAACAAACGCTTAGCGTGGAAATCATCAACAGCATTGGGCAGGTACTCTTACGCCAGGAGAACCTCGCGGGGGATATCATTACACTCGTCCTGGCCCCCGAAATAAAAAATGACGTATATATTGTGAAGGTGATCAATGCCCAGGGTAAGTACCAGGCCAGGAAAATATTTGTCAGGAGATAAACATGCACCTATTTTTTGCCCTGGAAAAAACCCAGTTGCTCCAGGATTCCCTTCAGAATTTTCATCCTGACCTGCACCATGTCGATTTTATGGTTTGCCGTTTCGAGATTCAGGACAAAAAAGTATGGATGCCTGTTTTCTTCGATCCAGCCGACGACCCAGCCGATTTCATTTCCATTTTCACTGTTGCCCCACCCGGTCTTATAGCTTAGCTTGTAATTGGTATTGTCTTCCCGCAGCATGACTTTTCGAACCGTTTCCTGCGTGCTGCCATAAAATGGAAGCTGACCAAAGTAAAGTTTTTTTACAAGGCCGAGCTCTTCATCTGAGCTTATCTTGAGCCTGTTATTTAACCAGAACGAATCGATCGGACCCGTAATGTCGCGATTGCCATAGCCGAGTGAATCAACCCATTTTCTCATCGTGTCCCTCCCGATCCGCCGGGCAACTTCCTGGTAGTAGTTCACGGCCGAAACACGAAAGGCTTCGGTCATCGTCAGGTCGCGGTTCCATTCGGGGTTCCATCGTTTAACACCGTCCCATTTGATCACCATGTTTTCGCTGGTGATCTTCCCGGTCTGCAGACCGATCAGCGAGTTGACGATCTTGAAGGTCGATGCAGGCGTATAGGAACTATCGCGAAAACGTTTCAGGTTGTAGATCGTCAAATGATTCTGGCCATTATCCCACAATCCAAAACAGCCGGTCACTCCCGACTCATTGAAGTATTTGCCAAGACCATCATCGACGGTGACATTGTTGGGCGAACAGGAAATAAGTCCAACGAAACTGAAAAAAATAACCAGCGTTCGCATCGATTTTTTGCGTAAAAGTAAGGTCTTGACATTGATAATACCGAAGACACCGTTCATGGGTATCGGGTCAGTTTGAAATTTGTCAATATTTTTTCCGAAAATACTCAATAGCAATGTACCCGATAAACGATGATAACAAGGCGATAGTCAGGTTACCTATTGTAAAAATGTCCTCAACCGACCAAATAAAACCATGCTTGTGCGATTGATTGGCTCGCTCATATTCCCCCATCAAAAGATTTGAATAGAATAAGAAGATGATAAAACCCATTTCAACAACTGCTCTTACAATTTTTGATTTCATTTTGCCGTTTTTTTAGGAGATCCTAAAAATCAAATGCATTTCTGTCTTCTTTTCGTACGCGCCTCTTTTCTTAAGTGCGCCAGTCTCTGCTAAATTAGCAATATCCTCAATTTTCATCGGTCGATTCATTAATCCGGCCTGCATCGCTGAAGATACATAAGAGCTATGAACCCTTACGAAATTGCAGGAATGAGAAATAGAGCGGGCGAATGACCATGGTTTTCCACATGGGTATCCCGGTCCTTAAGTGGAAGCGCTGCGTTATCTTTGCCAACATGGAATCTGCCAAGAAAAATATCAGGCATCTCGCGCAGGAGGAGATCGTGCAATATATGGCCAATATCGAAGAACAGAAGTTTCGGGCAGGCCAGGTTTGGGAGTGGCTTTGGGCTAAACACGCATCGAGTTTCGACGATATGACTAACCTGAGCAAGGAACTTCGACATCGCCTCGCGTCCGAATTTTCGCTGCCCGCGCTCACCGTCGACGCCACGCAGTATAGCGCGGATGGCACCGTCAAAACGCGCTTCAGGACCTCGGACGAACATTTTGTAGAGGGCGTCCTGATCCCGTCAGACGAAAGAAAAACCGCATGCGTGTCTTCGCAAATTGGCTGTTCACTCAGTTGTAAATTCTGTGCAACCGGTTATATGGGTCGGGAACGCAACCTCGACTTCGCGGAAATATATGATGAGGTCGCGCTGATCAACCAGCAATCGCTGCGCATTCATGATAAAAAGCTTTCCAACATTGTTTTTATGGGAATGGGCGAACCCCTGCTCAATTATAAAAACGTCATGAAGGCGATCGAAAGAATCACGGCCCCGGACGGTCTGGCCATGAGCCCAAGACGAATCACGGTATCGACTGCAGGCGTGGCCAAAATGATCCGGCAGCTTGGCGACGACAAAGTCAGGTTCAAGCTCGCCCTCTCGCTTCATGCAGCAAATGACATGAAGCGGCATGAAATCATGCCGATAAACGATACCAATAATATCAGGTCACTCGTCGAAGCACTCAATTATTTCTACAAGCTGACGGGTAACGAGATCACGCTGGAATATATTCTCTTCCAGGATTTCAATGATTCCGCAAAAGACGCAGAAGAATTGACTAAAATTTATCGCCAGGTGCCAGCCGATCTTGTCAATATCATCGAATATAACCCCATCGACGCAGCTTCGTTTGCAAAACCATCCGACACAGTCATTCAGGGTTTCATGCGGCAGCTGGAAAAAAACAAAGTGAATGCCAGGCTGAGGCGCAGTCGCGGTAAGGACATCGACGCTGCCTGCGGCC
>JAJPJP010000186.1 GCA_021324175.1 Chitinophagia bacterium | reverse complement strand
TCCATCTGCAAAACGCCCGGATCTATTTTCAGGGACAAAATCTTTTGACCATTACGAAATACGCCGGAACCGATCCTGAAAGCCAGAGTCTCCATTCGGTACCAAAGCGAGCATGGACGTTCGGATTTCAAACGGGGTTTTAAAAATATACTAAGTACGTCAGAACAATCAACCATTATGAATCCTAAATATAAACTAAGAAAACTAAGACTATCCTGCAAAAAAATTCATCTGGTAGTCCTGATCTTTCTAATAGCGGGCTCAGGTTGTAAGAAGTTTGTGCAAATAAATCCACCTACATCAGAAATAGCCGCAGCGACAGTATTTTCGAACAATACCACTGCATCAGCAGCTATGACGGGTATCTATGTGAATATGATGCTCAATGGATACAATGGTATGTCGGATGGGTATGGTAGTATCGGTTTTCTACAAGGACTTGCGGCAGATGAACTAACGGATTATGATCTTGTTGATGCACCATTTCCTCAGTTTTATACCAATTCACTGACAAGTTCTTCAGGAGGCGGTTCTAATTATTATTATTGGACCGAATTGTATAATGAACTATACCAGGTGAATTCGGCTATTGCAGGCGTTGATGGTTCTGGTTCAGTTACGGCGGGTATTAAACAGCAGATTCTGGGAGAGGCTGAATTTATGCGGGCTTTCCTTCATTTTTACGCCGTGAACCTATACGGACCCGTACCCATCGTAACAACCACGAATTATCTCGCAAATGATGTGATAAGCCGTTCACCTGTACCCAAAGTATATGAGCAGATTATCGGGGATCTAACCGATGCCCAGGCTAAGCTAAGTAAGAATTTCGTAGATGCGGCAGGTGTTACTACCAGTCAACGTACCAGGCCGAACAGCGGAGCTGCTACGGCCTTGCTGGCAAGGGTCTATTTATATACGGGCAAGTGGGATAGTGCTGAGGCTGCGGCGACGACTCTTATTAACAATACTTCATTATATGGACTTGATACGTTGAATGGCGTCTTTCTTTCAAATAGTAATGAGGCTATCTGGCAATTGCAGCCGAGCGTGACATATTTCAATACCTACGACGCCACTTTATTTGTCCTGACCTCAGCCCCGGGTTCCAGCCAGTTCCCCGCTTCCTTAAGCAATAACCTGCTAAATGTTTTTGAGCCTGGAGATAAAAGGGACTCTGACTGGGTAGGGATTTATACGCCCGATTCGATCAACTTTTACCACTACCCCTACAAATATAAAGTGTCGGACTACTATAATCCAAGTTTGCCTGTAACGGAGTATCTCATGGTCTTGCGGCTGGCTGAACAGTACCTTATCCGGGCCGAAGCCGAGGCGCAACTGGGAAATATTGGCGGGGCGCAATCTGATCTGAATATTATCCGTGCAAGAGCCGGCTTGGGACCTACTACCGCAAATGACCCGACATCGTTGTTGACTGCTATTTTACATGAGCGACAAGTAGAACTCTTTACGGAATGGGGACATCGATGGTTCGATCTGATCAGATCAACGGGTAGTGTAAATATCAATGCGGTCATGGGAAGCCCCGGAAATGTATGCCAGCAAAAAGGTGGGACTTGGAACACTGATTGGGAATTACTACCCCTTCCTCTATTAGAAATACAAGTCAATCCTAATCTAAAACAAAACCCGGGCTATTGACATGAACAAAAACAGATTGTTTTATGGGCTCTTTGCCACGTTGATATTTTTGATTTCCATACCAGCCGATGCGCAAGACAGTGCGATAGCGTTCGAATCCGGACTTTCTTGGAATGACGTATCGGCTAAAGCCAAGGCGGAAAACAAGTATATTTTTATGGACTGTTATGCCACATGGTGCGGACCCTGTAAGTGGATGAGCCAGCATATTTTTCAAGAGAAAGAAGCGGCGAATTTCTTCAATACGCATTTTATCAACGTGGCTGTTCAAATGGACCGGACACCAAAAGATCTTCAGTCTGTTCGGGATTGGTATTCCGATGCTGATTCGATCAAAAAAGATTATGAGATTCAGGATTACCCTACGTATTTATTTTTTTCGCCGGACGGAAAGATTGTCCACCGGCTAGTTGGTTCTGCGAAGGATAGTAAAGAGTTTATTTCCAAAGCCGTAGATGCTTTGGATCCTTCCAGGCAATCTTATACCATGACACGGCAATGGGAGCGGCATAAAACAGATAGCGCTTTTCTCTGGGAAGCTTTCAACGCTGCTCAGCAATCGGAAGACTTTGGACTGGCAAACTCTATACTGGAGGCGTATTTGAATTGCCAAGCCGACTTATTGACCAAAAAAAATCTTAAGCTGATTGCGGATTCTAGGTTGATTCGGGACTCCCAGGACAAATGGTTCCAACTATTTTTAAACAATGCAGCCAGAATAAATGATTACCTGATGGATGATGGTGGAATGAAGAATACTGTTGCATGGGTATTGAGGCGGGTGATTCGGGTAGAAGAATTGGAACCACTTTATCAAAAGGGCGGGCCAATATCTTGGGGGCTGATTTCAAAAGATCTTCAAAATAAGTACCCATCGCTGGGAAGCGATCTTATTGATCTGATCAAAGAAGATTTCACGTATAATCTTGGAATCGATATCAAAATTATGTCTGATAGTACGAAAGGCGCTATTGCAGACTGGAACTCCGTTAGGAAAAAACTTTCGAAGAAGTATCCCGATTTCGATTTCGAACAAATCTTTTTGACGCAAAAAGCCAATTACTTTTCAAAAAGAAAGCTATGGAAGGACTGTGCCGAAGCAGCGTTCGAATTAATGCATCGATACGATGAGCGGGTAAGTAACATAGATATGAATAATATTATTTGGGAGGATATATTTGAGCATTGTAGGGATCGGCGGATGCTATCTGAGGCGACAAAATGGATGAGAAATTTAATTAATACGAATGAGAATAATGAGACATATTTAGACACTTACGCCAATTTGTTATATAAATCAGGTAATAAGGATGAAGCGTTGAAATGGGAAAAGAGAGCCATCGAGGTCGCAGAAAAGTATCATGTTAATCCAATTGATCTCAAAACAGATCAGGATAATTTTGACAAAATGCAGCAGGGACAACCAACTTGGACTGAATAAAATCCCCAGTACAAATTATTGCATAATTCTAATTTCTTTTCCAAAAACACGGGCATGATTTCAAGAAAAAGGCTTATTCATTTTTCTATAATAATCTTAATGCATATTCCGGTATTTCTATTTTGCCAAAAAAAGAATTTGGATTTTGACGCGTATAAAACCTGGCCCAGGATTAGTCAGGTTGAAATCAGCAATGATGGAAAATTTCTCAGCTATGTTGTCGGCACGCCGACAGCGGGGCAAGTATTGTTGGTGCAATCCCTGGATGAATCATGGAAAATGGAGCTCGCAGGAGCTGGGCCCGTTAATTTTACTGAAAATAGCCGGCAATTTGTTTTTATGACTTCCCATGATAGTATGGGTATCCTGAACCTGAATTTCCGCACAGTTAACTATGTCCCAGGGGTATCCGGTTGTAAGATGCCGAAAAAAGGAAACGGCAACTGGCTGGGGTATATGCAGGTTGAGTCCAAGGGTGAACTTGTGCTATTCAATTTGCTAACTAAAGAGAAAAAGCATTTTCAGAATGTTACTGATTTTGAATTCAATGATGATGGTAGTGCGTTGTGGCTGAGAACTGAAAATGGAGATGATAGCGTTCTTTCAGGTATGATAAGATGGGTAAATCTCGAAACGGCCAGTGATCTCGCTGTTTTTCGAGGACGAAAAATCGAAAGCCCGACCTTAGACCCGGAAGGGGGTGCATTTTGCTTTTTCGCTCAGGATTCCCTAGGAACCGGGCTTTATTATTATAAGGCTGGCATGGATAGCGCTGAGCTCTTGATCGATGACTCTTCGTTATATCATGATAAAGGGATGGTCTTAAATGGAGGGGATATTAATTTTATTAAGAATGACGACAAATGCCTATTCTGGATTAAAAAGCCTCTTGAAAAAAATAGCAAATTGAATACCGATGGACTTGACGTTACGATCCAAAATTACCAGGATGAATTATTAAGAGAGAAAGAGGAGCAGGAGAATGGATCTCGCTTAGCAATGGTCAATTTAAAGAGTCCTCGTTTTGTCATGCAGTTGCTCAATTCGCAAGAGAATTTATGCATGATTGGAAGTTTTCATCAGGAGGATTATATGATTATCGAGAAAGTTGTCGCAAAGCAACAATTCGGCGGAATCGTGGATTCCAGCCCTGCAGCAGATCTTTATTGCATGATGCTTAAAGATAGCCGACGGCGATTGATCAAACAATCGACCCATTATCGTAATGGCTCTTGTTCTTTCACGGGAAAGTATATTGTTTGGTTTGATTCTGAAG
>JAJPJP010000406.1 GCA_021324175.1 Chitinophagia bacterium | reverse complement strand
TTTATAAAAAATTCCCACCTGGCCGAAGCCAGCATGGGCACGCGCACAGACCGGCACTCCACGTCAGCTTGGGATGGCGGCGGTACAAGAGCCAGCATAGAAATGAAAATCACAGTCGGTACCAAGAAGACAAGGCCTGCCATAAAGGGCATCCAGTTCTCCATCATTCCGAGGTCCAACAACCATTTACCCACTGACTTTGTAACACCATCCGCAACGATAAAGCTCGCGCATAACCCGGCAATCAGCATCTCGCTGTTTTTGCGGCCTTCGAGAAATCCGAGCACCAATCCGAAAATAATCCCGAGGGATAAGCCATTCAGCAGCAAACAAAAAATACTCCATGGCGGCGGTATCAATCCGAAAAATAATAACATCAATTCCGCGACCAGGATCAAGGCGCTCAACAGCTTTATTCTCTGATTCGGTTTTATTTCCGAGACTATTTTTATTCCCAGCCATTTGGCCGCAACGTATCCGAGCGTTTGAGCAAGAACGAGTAAAATCTTATAATCAAAACCCCAGAAAAAAGCAGGCGAATAGGTCGCCGCAGTGTATGGCTTTCTAAAACCGTACATGCAAAAGTACGTGCCAAATGCAGCAACAAGCGCCCAGGCAGGACTGTGCAGGACTCCCTGAATTCGTTTTGAAGGTGCCGTAAGAATCATCCCAATGACGTAATCTACACCCGCAATAACAGGAGGCCATTATGCTAATCTTATGCTATTGTTAAGAAAAGTGGACACGAATTATTTCGTCAAAAAGCCGCGCATAGCCAGCCAGTCGCCGAAACGATCGATCCATGTATCCGAAGGTTGCCCTTGCTTATTCATCCCGAAGCCGTGGCCACCCTTCGCATAAATATGTATCTCCGCGGAAATGCCCGCGGCAAGCCATTTATTGTATAGGCCAATGCTCATGGGCACAAGATGTAATTCATCGTCTGAAGCGGCAGCTATAAAAAGTGGCGGCGAATCTTTTTGCACGGACATGGACAAAAAGGGCGGTACATAAGCATAGATAGGCGCTACGAAATAAGGTTTATTCGCGGGAGTATAGTCAAATGCAACTGCTGTGGCGAGCGCTCCTCCCGCTGAAAAGCCCATAATTCCAATCTTGTTTGGTGCAAGTCCGAACAAATGCGCGCGTTTTCGCACATAGGCAATTGCTTCTTTTGCGTCGGCGATCGCAAGCGGGATCAATGTCATGAAAGCCTTTCTTGCATTGGCCGTATCTTTTACCTTTTCGTTTTTTTCTTTTACCGGGAAAATGGTTTCGCTGTGTACGAGCCTGTACTTCAGAACAAAGGCAGAGACGCCAATTTTATTGAGCCACCTGGCTACGTCTGCCCCCTCCGTATTGATATGCAAATAACAAAAGGAGCCGCCGGGACAGATAATTACAGCCGTGCCATTCGCTAATGCGGAATCTGCGGGGTAATAAGTGAGGGTCGGTTTTACGACGTTGTAAGCGAGCAGATCACCTGGAAATTCTATGCTGTCCAACTTTTCAGTCCAATTCCAATTTTCAGCGCCAGGAGCCTTGCCGGGCCATACATCATACACTTTTTGCCCCATGGTCACCACTGCCCAGGCAAGCAAACAAGAAACCAGAATGGCCTTTTTCATTTCTTCAAAATGACGATGAAATTATGTTTTGGGTTAAGAACAAATGAAGTTGAAGCGTTATGTTTTTGTGATTTATGGCTCTGCCTTAAGGTAGTGCGGGTTTATGCGAAAGAGCGGTTCATTGATTGCAATAAGGGGATGTACCAGCAGGCTATCGCGCATCCAATACCCGGAATGTTAAGTGCAGATACTGGACAACGCATATTATTTGGCGGCCATCACTTTATCCAGCACACTCTCGGCTAGGTTACCTAAGTCCTCTCCTTGCATATTGGTAAAGCAAATGATGCCGATGTTTTTTTCGCGGATGAACATACACTCACTACTGTGGCGAGGCGAGTTTCCGCCTTTCTCTATTTGAATGCCCCTGGCTGTTGGCTCAATAAACCAGCCTAAGCCGGATTCCTCGTCTGCAATGCCAAGGTGGGTGGTCTGCTGATGAGATAGTTTTACAGCTGGATTTGTTTCCTTTATATTTTGTGCGATATAAAGGAGCATATCATGTATTGTTGAATGAATTCCGCCTAACTCAAGCGTAGGGCCGTAGGTCCACTGCCTTAAGCCGCCATCAGCACCGTATCCCTTAGCAAATCGGTCGGTGTCTGTTTCAGCCGCGGTTGTAACCCTTGTGTCTTTTAGGTGCATCGGGACGGCGATAAATCTTTGAACGAGATCTGCGTAGCTTGTGTGATATATACGCTCCAATATGGCTGCCAAAAGCGCTACGGCTGTACTCGAATATTGATATTTTGTCCCGGGAATAAAATCAAGTTTTACGGTGTGGAAGTCTTCCAGAAAATCGGCCACCGTGTATTTTGCCGCATATGCCCGCCGTTCGGCGACGGTCATATTTTGCGTGTACGGTGGAGTATCGCCTATCCCAGAAGTGTAATTGGCAAGATCGACCAGCCTTATTGGATGTCCCTGGAAGGCCAAATTGGGATAATCGCCAGGCAGGTATTTGCGGATGTCGTCTGTTAAATTTGCTTTTTTATCGATAACTGCCTGCGCAAGCAGTATTCCGGTAAAGGTTTTTAAAGTTGATCCCAAATCAAATAACGTGCGTTCTGTAGGAAGCTCATTTTTCCCCTTCTCGACTGTGCCATAGTTATAAATCCTGATCTTTCCGTCTTTAATAATGCCGATACCCATTCCGACTGCTGAATTCTCTACCATAAACCTGGCCGCAACTTCATTTACACCTGAGTCAATGGCATTTTTTAAAGGGTTATCGGTATGGATGGCGCTTAACTCAGCTGGTGAAACGAAAATTTCAAAATTTATATCACTAAAAGTCTGTGCCGATGATGCACTTAACCCTACAATTAAAGTTTTTTTCTCACCAATCCATTTAAAATACTCAAAATTCCCAGCCGCCTTAAAGAATGAAGATGAAATAATTGATCCCGTCCTTTCCTTCAAATATCTCATATACCCCGCAAAATCGCTTGAGGATAGAGTTTTCTTTTTCCAGTCATCTGTTCCCATTTGCCAAATGCCACTAAATTCCCCCCTGTTGAATTTGGAAAAGATTGTATCATTAAGTCGGGTATGAGCCTTAAGGTCATTTTCCTGGGCATACAAATTAAAACCGATAGTGAAGAAGATAGAGACCGCTAATAATATTTGCTTTTTTTTCATTGTGCCTTTTTTTAAATCCATCATCAAAGTTATTCGAGTGGCGGATTTAGAAATAGAATGAAATTAGCCTGAATCAGAATTTTTGATATTGAGTTGGGAGAAAACCAGTCAGTGATTTAAATTTCCTAATAAAATGGCTTTGATCAAAAAAGCCACAGGCATAGGCTACGGCCGATAAATCGACTTGAGAAGACTTAATCATACCTATCGTGCGCTTAATTTTTAGCATCCTCTATGCTTTAGCATTCGCCTAAGGAATAAGAAAAGTAGACTGGGACATATCCAGTTTGGGACACATGGGTCATCCCTGCGGCGAAAGCTTAATCGGGGAAACCTTTATACAGCTGACACTGAATTTCAATGACAGTTTTATTCCAAAGAATTCAAAACTGCCCTCCAGGTAATTTACTACCCAATCGGATTCTCGTGCAATGGTGCTCTTCGTCAGTTTCTGGTATTGGATGAAATATATTTTTTGATCGACTAAGGGTAAACATTTAATGGAATCCTCCCGAAGATGCCAAAGGATAAGGCGATGATTTTCAAATTCTAACGGAACAATAATGCGATTGGTTATCACCAACAGAAAAAAGAAATAAAAAATTGTGTTGATCTTCCAGATCAAACAATACTTAATAATCCAAAAGGCCGTTGTCTCTATAGCAGTACCTTAATTTTCAATCAGAATCAAGTCCTAATGAAAACTTTTTATTTAAAGTATCCAGTCATTCTGATTATTCTTTTTTGTACCCGCAGTGTTCCGTGCAATGCACAATGCACAGCACCTCCGGGGGCTATTTCAATTACGCAAGCGAGTTTCGGCTCAGTCATAAATGCAAGCCTGGTTTATTATGTTCCCACAGGGACAATCGTTAGCATTGATCATTCTTCCAATGATCTTTCAATAGCCGCCGGCGGCGAAATTCTCGTGATGGCGAACTCTACACTCAATTTAAACATGGGTGGGAAAAATATGACAATTAGCGGGGGCACAGTGCAGGTCTGTCAAAATGGTATTTTGGCGATAAATCCAGGCCATGATTTTACCCTTAACAGCGGTCTAATTAGTCTCATGAATTCTGGTGCTTTGGAGTTCTGCAATTTTGGTCATGATATCACATTCAATGCGGGTTCTATTCAAATGGACGATTATTCTTCCATTGAATTAGTGGGTTATCACAATTTAATTAATAATGTCACAAACCTGATACAGTACATCGGTTCAGGTACGGTGGGTGTAGGTTCAGGCGATCCTATTTTTCATACTGGGAGCGGCTCAAATGCGATGGCAAACAATCTAACCAAATCAACACACATAGACTTTGTTGATGATAACTTAACCGGAATAGATTTTCCTGGAAGCGCCAATTTCTGTGGTCCTCAATCATCTCCTGCTTATGCTACATGCCGGACTTCATGGCCTTTCATGGGTACTGGTTGCGGAAGTGCCAACACGAGCCAGATATTACTTCCTTTGATTATTATAGAATTCACTTCAATAGTTGAAAATGGCTTAATGCAATTAAACTGGGAAACAGCCGATGAAACAAACATTAAATATTTTGTCATAGAACGATCTGTCGTTCCCAACCAATTTGATTCTATTGATAGAGTCTTGCCACAGAAGAATGCTGATGTACTTCACTATTATTCATATACGGATTTGAAGAAGCCCGTAGAGAATACCACTTACCGCTTAAAGGTTGTTGAAAAAGACGGGAGTTTTCTGTATTCTAAAATTCTCGTTGTGCCCACAGCGAATGGCGAGGTTAACACTATAAGTTTTTCGCCAAATCCTTTCGATGAATATCTGTATATGAGTACTAATTTTTCAAACCCAACGATCGCATTTCTTAATTTATATTCGATCGCCGGGAATCTATTGGGCAAGTTCCATCTTTCCATTGGAGGTGGGCAAAAATTGACCAGGATTACTAATTTGGCTTTTTTGCCTGCTGGACTTTATATCGTTGAAATTGTGACTCCGGATCATAATTATTATCAGCGGCTAATTAAACGTTAAATCAAAAATCATGTGGGTATTATACTGCTCACTTCCTCTATTTTTCGACTAATCAATAATGAGCCTTTTCTATTCCTTTTTTCTCGTGTTGTGAAATCCTGTTATTTTGACCTTCTTTATTTCGCTTTAGTAGTTCCACTTAGGTTGCATTAATAATCTCTGTCCGCTGAAATAATTTTGTATGCCTTCTCGTTACCAAAGAACCTTTTCCCAGAAAAATAGCCATAGTACATTAGTTCATATTATTACTTCACCAATCAACTTGCGATGGACACGATAAGCGCTTTATTGGCTGAGTTTGGCATTAACGCTGCCGAAGCAATCGGAATTGCGTTAGTATTTACGAGTATCGGCTATTATAGGGGCAGACGAAAATCCGCCAAACTTCAAAAGCAGATTCATCTCTTGGAAGATGAGATTATAGAGCTCAACGCCGAATTACTTTATCCTGAAAATTCTACAAAGGTTATCGCTCTCAAAAATGCGCAGAACCAAAACGAAAAAAAGGCCAATTGATTTTGATATAATGGTTGAAACCTCACTATTAGTTATCGTAGGCCAAAGGCTGGTAAGAGAAGCCTTAATTGACAACTTTAAAAGAAGTTCTCAATTTAAACTTGCCGGGCAAGCCGGTAATTTCGATTCAGCTATTGAAATAATAGAAAAGACCAAGCCTGGCGTTATTTTGCTCGATTCCGATATAATCCTTCAACGTGGGTTTGAGATAATGAGGTTTATTCAAATTACTTCTTCCGCCTCGAAAGTCATCGCTTTATCCGGCAATATTTTTCCATCCCATGCCAAAAAAATATTCTGTCTCGGGGCGATGGCCTATTTTACCAGAGCGGCCTCATCTAATGAAATTAAGAAAGCCATTCCTAGCATAATCGATGGCAAAATTTATATATGGAAGGAAAAGAAAAATGTGAGTGAATCGGAATTTAGACGTGAAGATCAATCAGAGACAAGCATCTATTCACTTACACTGCGAGAGTTAAATATCGCCCAATACGTCAATAAAGGACTAACATCAAAAGAAATCTCAAAAATATTGTGTATTTCTTCTCGAACGGTTGAAGTTCATCGTCACAACATACTTAGAAAATTAAATTTGAGGAACACGGCATCGCTGGTAAATAACCTACATTCGTTCAAAAGGGAGCATTAAAATGACCTTTGAGCAGCAATAGGCGTAATATTTGTTGCTGAAAGTCAACATTGCTGACATGAGTAACAATTTGGAAAATTTAACCCCTCAAGAGCTATGGCGATTGCTGATAACTGAAATACAAAATTTTACCCTGTCATTGGATTCCGATCTCCCTTTTTTATTGTTACATGAAAAAAGAAATTATATACGTTCTATTTATGACAGATTGGACCGGCATGAAAAAGTTCAATTCAGTTCCCTATTTGGGGAAAAATTTCTACTGCATTCACATGAAGGCCAGAATGACGAACTTAATGTGATAGCAGAATAAAAATTGAGCGAGATGATTGGATTTGAAACCGGGTTGTCAGTTCGACAGTTGCTGCTACTTTTTACTTCATTTAAACTGCATTTACCGAAATAAACTACGCCAATGCAAAGTTGTACGTTCGTGCTTTATTTAGGTTTATTACAAATGAAATTCTTTTTTTAAAACATCCATTGCTATAATAGCTTGCAATTTTGCCTCATTAAGTAATTCAATTTCTACCCGGTAATTTCTCGAAGAACAATAAGCCCAGTTTCTTATCTGCTGAATCAAATCTGGTTCATAACTAAGTAAAGGATAATTATTATCCATGTAACGAAGTACTTTTTGATCATTCAGTGTTAAATTAAATTCTGTATTACCTGGTGAATAAAAATAGGATTGATCAAAGATTTTTTGAACCAAATTCCAGTTTTCTATTTTTTGAGGCTCGAACCTGTTTTGTACCAAATAAATAATTTGTACAGCCTCTTCATAGTTCGTGATCTGTCGAATCAGTGATGTATCATGGAAATATCTTAATGCCCCTGAACTTTTTAACTGCTGAATTGTGGCGTCATGAGAAATAAAATTCCAACGCCGGCTGGACAAGTATTCATAAAAATAAAGTTTGCCGCCTTTGATTGCTTTCGCATCCTTACTTAATAAATTTCCCAAACTGTCTCCCGCTACAATAATTAAATTCATTATATATGCCGCGGTGTTTAGTTCTACCGTATCAGTACTAAGATCTTCAATCAACAGGTTAGCATATTCTTTTGCTCTTTCGTGCTCAACAGCATTTTCTCTTATATTCTCCGCTACAAAACCAAGGAACACGGCAAGAAATAACATGAAGAATTCCAGGAAATATTCTCCCCATTTCTTTTTATGTGTTAGGTGATGCGGATGGTTGTGTACTTCCATATTTTCAGTTTCTTAGTTGTTTTGCAGACGCACAGTGGTTGTGGGTTCTAGTTTTCGTTTTTTAATAGTGTTGCAACTCTTAAATACCAACTTCCTGAACCCTCTTTTTTTGGGAAAATTTCAGCTGGTTTGGGGCTTACTCTGATGTTGATGTGATATGCAAAATCTTCCAGCCACTTATTGGGGGTGGGGGTGGACTTCCATTTTCAGTTAATAGTTTTTGGTTTTTTTAAGTCATTTATTCGAGATTGTATTGTTTTAATAATTCGATCAGCCGCGTCGCCTGGTCAAGTAATTCCTCTGCTCTGTTTGCTTCGATGCGGTTGGCATTTTTCATATACTGCGTTTCAACAATAAAGTCATTTATCAAATCAGCATCGTTATTGAACAATGAGGGATTATTAACAGGTTTGATTATTGTATTATTTTTCAGCATTTCGTTGAACACTTTTCCGTTAAATATTTTATCGGCGCGTAACCTGCACTCTGCGCGTATTTGTACTTCATCAGTTTGGTCAAACAAAAACCCTCTCATTTTTTGATCGTAGGCCATAATCCCGTCGGAGACTTTCAGATCCCGGATCAGGCGCAAGCTTCCCGAACTTTTTAATTGTTGTATCGTTCTGTCGTTGGGGAATAAATTTAGGGGCGGCGAAATGCTTCGTGCAAAAAAATAGATGGTATTTCCATTTTCTTTTATGAAGGGGGAGGTCAATAAAAAGATCAGGGAATCGATCATTTTAATCCGCTGTTGCCTCAGCCGTATGTTGGATGAAAGCAAAACGGTATCTGATCTCAGATCTTCGACCATTAACTTCATGTATTCTTTTTCCCTGCTTCTGTCAGAAAAGCTTTCACGGATCTGTTCTGCAAAAAAACCCAGTGTCACTGCAAGAAATATCATTAAGAATTCTAAAAAATATTCTTTGAACTTTTTTTTCCTCTGATGCAGATCGGAATGATGATGTACATCCATACAAGCAATTTCAGTTTTTGGTTATGCTGTATAACGCGAATGACCTTATCAGCAATCTATTTATTAAAAATAGGAAATGAATACGATTTAGAATAAACTTGTATTTCCCATAGAGGTTATGTTCTTTAGCTGTCCTCAGGTCGTGAAAAGAAAGCACTTAATTCGACAGAGTCATAAATTTCAAAAACATGTAGCCCGCAGGGTTAAATGCTGAGTTTTACACAAAATGGCTCCGCCATTCTCGGCTAGCCTGTAGAGGCTTCAGCACAGTTGACTAGCATTATACTTCGATTTTATTCCTAACACAAAAAAACCTAACTTTTATACTTCATTCCTCACTGATCTTCAACCCATCAAGAAAGTCAATTAACCTAATGCGCGTAGCTCTTTTTATTTGTTGTTTATTGGCCTCCCACACGTTGGCAGCACAGTCTTTGCCCGCGCCAAAATTGGATAGTTTTGATCTTGACACCCGACTGGCGTATAAAATCCAACGCGACTTTTTTAAGACAATTTCAGCTTCCCCAGTTATACCGCTACGCCAGATTACTAACGTGCAAACGTCCGAGTCGACGACGACTACTCTCGTCATTGATGAAAAAGGTCCAATCCAGGAAAACTTTGACAAAGCGATAGATCTTCTGTACTCCCTGATCGGCGAGGAAAAGCTTCACGCCCTTTATAAGGACACAGTTTCAGAAATGGGGAAAAGGGTGCGTGCGATACGTCGCATTTGCTACAGCGCGTATTCGACTGCGGCCGACCTTGCCAAAGCAAATTCTTTGATTAGTGAATTGAATTTCCAGATCGCCGATCTTCAAAAGCAGACTCCTGCACTCACGAATCAACACCATATCAGAACTGCTGACGTCCCTTCCGAGTTGAACGCTTCAAATTTTCAAATTACCCTAGAGGACGCCGACTCTTACGGGCCGGAGGGAATGAATACTCATGGGAAAAAGGGTGAGATGGTCGTCATTATATTTGATATAGACAATCGTATTGAGTCAACGGGCCACACGGATGTTTATGTTTGTATTACTGCGCCCGATGGAAAAACTCTTTTTATTCCGTTTTTGGTTCCCGATACTATTGCCACTCGCGAATATGGTAACAAGCCTTATACTGCCAAGGTTCCCATTGACTTTGACAAGCCAGGCAAAAAGATTCCTGTTCGATTTGGGTGGAAACAGGATACTCCTTTTGCAAGGGGCGTCTATACAATCCGAATCTATCACAACGGTTTCAACATAGGTGAAGGAAAAGCAGAATTTAAGGAGGTCGAACTTAAGGAGGCCAAAATTGAGGTACGCGAAAATTGTCTAATAGGCGACTCGCTACATGTCCACCCCGGCTTTAACTATTGTCATGCCTCTTATAACAGTAAAGATACCCTGGTGGTCATATTTCAAGATATCAGCGATTCAAAAATTCCGGCCGGGGATCGGGATAAGCTTATTTTGAAAATTGTTGATAGGCTTTTCTATTTTACCTATTCCTGGGCGGGCAAATCCCCATTTCGCCTAGCAGTTCAGAACCAAAAATTGATTTTGGACAACACCCACTACGTGAATCTTCGGAAAAGAATATTGGGCCTGTTGACGATTCAGTGCGTTAACACAGATCCGAGCCGGCCGCCGAGGACGCTTACGCTGTCGGGGGCGTTTGTTACTGATGTTAATTAGCGCGACGCTATAAGGGTTCACCGATTCTCCTGAAGTCGTTTCAACCAGCTAAAGAAAGTCTCTTGGCTAAACAAGTCAGGATCCCAGTTGAAACCAACCCTAAAGTTCGCCTCCACTGTGTATTTTCAGCTTTTGCAGGTTATTTCAGTTCACTCTAAATTCAGAGCGACTCTGTTCCAGAATGACATGGTATTTACGATTGATATTTTCCCATATTTTGGACATAGATTTCTGGTTTTAGATGAGGAGGAAATAAGCGAACAATATTTTAAACAGGCAACTGAATGATGAATTCTGAAC
>JAJPJP010000325.1 GCA_021324175.1 Chitinophagia bacterium | reverse complement strand
CATGTCTACTGTAAAATTTGCTATTGAACTTACCGTCTTGGATACCCAGTTGGATACCTTCAAACGGATTGCTAGAAAATTGAATGAAATTGTTGATTACAATGAGCCCGATACGCTGAGCTGTAAATGGTTTTATCACGAAGGGGACAATAAATGGTATCTCACAGAAAAATTCAGGGATTCGGATGCCTTTTTAAAGCATCTTGATGAGATAAGCCCAGAGCTGGATCAACTGTTCCAAATATCTGAAGTGAACCGGCTAGAAGTATTTGGGGATATGGCCTTTGCGGCTAAGGCAGCCATCGCCTCACTCGGTGCGAAGCACTACACGTACTGGAGCGGCGTTTATCACTAAAAAGATGATTCTTGATCAAATTAAAAAACTGCCAGAAGTTGAATTAAGTACGGCAATTTTATTATCCTGTCCAAATTCTGACGCTTAAGAAAATTAGATTCTCGGGAAATTAGTCTATTCCTAAAAAAGCAGCGCTCTATAATGTTTCGTTCGCGGCTGCCAATTTTGTTTCCGTTATATTTTGAGCGGCAGTAATTTGCATTTTCGCTAAAAGCTGTTGCTATAATGATGCGACGGCAGCGGGCAGGATTCACGAATCCATAGGCATTGCACAAAAAAGATCGAATTTTACAGGACTCGGATGACATTCCGTGAAAGTTAGCATCGATTTTTTTTCTATATTGAAGATTAAAGTAATAGGAGGCCTGCTACTTCAGTTTAAAATTTGGTAATTAATTCCTAAAGACTGTAACTGTTTATGGAAACCCACGCCCAAGAACTGCATAAAACGCCCGGTCACGGTTGGAAGCATTATTTCTTTGAATTTTTTATGTTATTCCTGGCTGTATCGCTTGGTTTTTTCGTAGAGAATCTCCGGGAGCGCTATGCCGAATACGAGCGGGAACAGCAGTATGTCAGAACCATGGTGGAAGATCTAAGATCCGACACAGCCCAGCTAAAACGCTTGATGTCTGTTCGCAAAGATCGCGTGCTGAGACTGGATACTCTGTTTGAATTGATCTCTTCAGACCGGTATATAAAAGAGCCAAAAACCCTATACGGGTTATTTGAATGGCCTCACTGGGATATTCTGCGTTTTTTCCCTTCAGACAGGACCATGCAACAATTAAAAAACGCGGGAAACCTCAGGTTGATCAGGAACCAGCAAGTTTCTGATGCATTGATTGGTTATGATGTTTATGTAAGGAACAGAAAAGAATATGAGCCGCTTCAGGTTGATTTGGCAAATCAAATGAACGAGTATGTGGAAAAATTAATAGACCCGGTAATTTTATTTCATCTGACTGGCAGAGACATAGCCCAACAGTTATCGTCCGATACTGTCATCCGGGGCCAGGATAAGATTGTCTTACCGGATGAATTCAGGGTCACCCCAATGGATGCAGGAACGAAGAAAATTATTTTGAAATATATCGGCCAGGTAAAAATTCTGTTCTCGGAATTACGACGAGATAATATCAGGGAATTGGGCAGAGCTGTAAATACCTTGAATCTGATCAAAAGAGAGTATCATTTGGGAGGTGACTGAGAAGCGAATCGCTGTTGACGGAATACCTTGCGAATGCGTGGCCAAGGCCGTTGAGCCAGTTGCCGGTTGACTTGTTTTTGCTCTGCCGATATTTTTTCACTTAGGGTTAAATTAATGTTCTGGACTCCATGATGCTTAAGGGAGCTACAAAAAGTATCTAAAAACAAATTGAATCGCCAGATTTGCCAGTGTCGTTTTTCGAAATGATTGCATACCAACAATGAGAAAATCAATTCTATTCATGCTGTTGCTTTCAGGACCCTTCACTCGATCGCAAGGCCCCACGGCCTTGGCGAATAAGGGATATCATTTTTACGCGACCAAGCAATTTGACAGTTGTGAAATTTGCCTTACTAAAGCGATCAGGCTTGATTCAATCCGTGGAGACTTATATATTGACAGGGCCGTCTGCGAGATCAGACTCGATGAGTTTTCGAAAGCAATGGCCGACCTTAAAAAGGCACTAGAAATTAATAAAGACGATGAATTAGGCTATTATAATTTGGCCTGTATTTATTCCCTAGAGCATGCTTCCGACAGCGCCCTGCATTATCTTGACAAAGCGCTCTCTTATGGCAACCAAGCTCTGATTAGCGCTGTCTCGACAGACGACGATCTTCGCTTCGTCCGAAGGAGCCGGGGGTATGTACAACTAAAAATGAGATACCAGATCAGGTAAGAATTTATATTGGTATCATGCCGATAAATCGTTCGATAGACACGAGGGATGGCAAAAAGTGCTAATAGGTGATTTCATGCAAAGTATTTTATCAGCCTGGCAAAGAAGATCGAGAACGACCACGCGCATATTTACCAAAGCGTTTTTTCGCCTTTTGGGAGGTGTCAACGCCATTCTCCAGCGCGATGAAAAGTATGGCATTAAGCGTGGATACCATCATGCCCTCCGGACAGTGGAATTTGACGATAGGCTGAACAAGGACGAATGGCAAAAGGACACTTACCAATTTGCGGCCAGCATCATGATGTCAAACAACTATACTTCAGTAGTTGACGTCGGCTGCGGCTCGGCTTACAAGTTGCTGAATTTACTCGGAACCTGCCAAACCACAGGAATCGAGCTTGAAAGTACTTTTCGCTGGCTTGCCGGTAAGTATCCGGACCGCAACTGGCTGCAGTTTGAAAAAGCGGAACCGGATAACCTGGAAACGGACCTGGTTATTTGTGTCGACGTCATCGAACATTGTGAGGACCCTCGGATTTTACTCGATTTCATCAAGTGTATTCGGGCAGATCGAGTTCTCATCAGTACCCCTGAACGAGACGAAGTCGCCGGTCGGCGGGACTTCGGGCCGCCCAGGAATATTCACCACTATCGTGAATGGAACTCACAGGAATTCAAAAAATTCATTTCGAAATATTTTTACATTGAGCAGCACCTAATTTTTAAGGACAGGTCTGCCACCCAGGTTGTCCTATGCAAATAGTGACTGATCTAAATCCCGCTTAATTCCTTCAGCGTTTATTACTCTCTATTCTGAGCGAAGACTGCTTACCGGGTTCAGCTCTATTTTCGTTAAATTCGATAAAATGTTCGTCGATGCCAGACACCACTGCGCTTAACCTGAAGGCGAGAGACCAGCACGGTTACGACGCGATTGTCATTGGCTCGGGTATCACCGGGGGCTGGGCGGCCAAGGAACTCTGTGATTACGGTCTGAAGACCTTGGTGCTGGAGCGGGGAAGAAACGTCGTGCACAATAAGGATTATCCCACCGCCCTCAAGGATCCGTGGCAGTTCGTTCACCGCGGAGAATTGGCAAAGAAGGTCATAGAAGAGAACCCGGTTGTCAGTAAGTGCTACGCCTTTGACGAGGGCGCTCAGCATTTCTTCGTGAAGGACAAAGAACATCCTTATGTCCAGGAAAAGCCGTTCGACTGGATTCGCGGCTATCAAACAGGGGGGAAATCCCTGATGTGGGGACGCGAGACACAACGCTGGAGCGATTTTGAATTCGAGGGCCCGGCTCGAGACGGCTTTGCCACGGACTGGCCGATCCGCTATAAGGATCTTGCTCCATGGTACAGTCACGTGGAAATCTTTGCGGGAATCAGCGGCAACCGCGACGGAATCGAGAATCTGCCTGACGGAGAATTCCTGCCGCCCTGGGAATTCAATTGCGTGGAGGGAAGCATGCGCGACCGCTTTAACACCCATTATAAGGATCGCCGGATGATCGCAGGTCGCTGCGCCCACCTGACTGAGCCGAAGGAAATCCATCTAAAGCAGGGTCGTGGAAAATGCCAGGCTCGTAATATCTGCCATCGCGGTTGTCCTTATGGTGCATATTTCAGTTCCAATTCTTCGACGCTACCCTGGGCCGTGGCCACTGGCAACCTCACCATGCGCCCATTTTCGGTTGTCCATTCCATCATCTATGACGAACAAAAAGGGAAGGCAACCGGCATTCGTGTAATCGACGCCAATACGAAAGAGACCACCGAATATTTCGCGCGGATCATTTTCCTCAACGCGTCCTGCCTGAACAGTAATCTCATCCTGCTGAATTCAACAAGCCCGCGATTCCCGATGGGACTGGGCAACGACCATGACATCCTTGGCCGTTATGTCGCTTTTCAGAATTATCGCGGCATGGTGACCGCTGACATCGACGGGCCCGGCGATAAATATTATTATGGCCGTCGCCCCCTGGAGATGCTGATCCCAAGTTTCCGTAACCTGCGCAGACAGGAGATGGATTTCCAGCGCGGCTATATTACTTTCTGGGGCGCGAGTCGAAACCGTGCCAACGCAGATGGTATCGGTGGCGATTACAAGGAGGCACTCACTGAACCAGGGAACTGGAGCGCCTACATGTCCATGCAGGGCGAAGTCATGCCTTCGGCGGGCAACCATGTCCGCCTTCATCCAGTGCTCAGGGATCCCTGGGGAATACCGCAATTGGTTATTAGCGTGGGTTATGCAGAAAACGATGAAAAAATGCTGAAAGATTTTATGCAGCAGAGCGCCGAGATGCTGGAAATATCAGGATGCAAGAATATTACGCCGCGTGACCTCAAATGGTCACCCGGTCTGGACATTCACGAGATGGGTGGCTGCCGGATGGGCACCAGCCCGACGAACTCGATGTTAAATGCGAACAACCAACTACATGTCTGCCCAAACGTATTCGTGACCGATGGCGCATGCATGACCTCAACGGGTAATCAAAATCCTTCGCTCACTTACATGGCACTGACTGCGAGAGCGGCACATATTGCGATGGATCAGCTTAGAAAAGGAGAGTTGTGAAGTTGAAAAGGATAATCTCCCTTGGTAGCTTCGGCAATATAAAATACCGGGGAACCTGTTAGCGTTCGGCACTCGTTGCAAAATTTTCAAATTCCTTATCGGGCAGGCCGACGACAAATTTAGTCCCACTCCCTTCCTCGGTGTCGACCTTTATTTCTCCTCCGTGGGCTTTGATGATATCATAGCTCTGGCTCAATCCCAATCCAGTACCCGATCCCGTCGGTTTGGTGGTGAAAAATGGTTGAAATATCTTTTCGATAAGGTTTTGGGGGATGCCATTGCCATTGTCGCTAACCGTAATCGCTACACCGTTCCCGTGTCTCCGCGTTGACACCGAAACTATCGGCGTAAAAGTCCCGTTCAACAATTTTTTCTTCTCGTTCACCGCATAGAAGGCATTGTTGTATAAGTTCAAAAACACTCTTCCGATATCCTGCGGAATGATATTTATTTTTTCCACGCCGGTTCCCAGGTCGAGTTTCATTTCGGAATTAAAAGCCTTGTCTTTTGCGCGAATGCCATGATAACTCAACCTTAGATACTCGTCGCATAAGGCATTAATATCGGTCGGTTCCTTTTCCCCTGCACTTTTTTGCGAGTGCAGGAGCATCCCTTTCACGATCGAATCTGCGCGCCTGCCATGATGATTTATTTTTTCTTCATTTGCTTTAAGATCGCGCGCAATGTTCTTCGCCTCAACGAAGTTGCCGTTGTTGATCTCTTCCGTCAATTCAGTGATCATTTCCATATTTACATCGGAAAAATTATTGACAAAATTCAGTGGGTTTTGAATCTCGTGGGCGATACCGGCCGTGAGTTCACCAAGCGATGCCATCTTCTCACTGTGTATTAGCTGGGACTGTGTTGATTTGAGCGACGACATGGCTTCGTTAAGGAATTCGTAAGATTCAGCGTTTTCAATGGCAATTGCGGTGTATGTGGCGATATTGCGGAGCATGTAGAGTTGATAGTCCGAATACGCGTTTCCTCTAAAGCTTTGAACTGTAATAACCCCCAACTTCTTATCCTTTGTAATCAGCGGCAGGAAAATGAGGGAGTCAGGCTGGCCGCCTTCATCCGGAGTGGCGACTTCCTGGAGGTGATCCTTGAACTCTTTGTCGAGATTGCCAATGATGATTTCCTTGCCGCTTTTAAAACAGACTGAGCCAAATCGATTTTTATCATCGACGTCATTAGAATAAAATGGCAGCGCCTGTCCATTTTCATAAGTTGATGGAAATTCCAATCTCCGCATTTTTTCATTGTAAATGCCGATGCCGAATACTGCGGCATCCATCAGTGCATTGACATTGTCGTAAACGGTGCCGATAATCTTCTCAACCGAAAGGGAGGAAGTAATCTTGCGCCCGACCTCTGCTAATTTTTCTACGTTATCGTGAGACTTCTGGAGGCTTTCTTTCTGGGTGGCGAGTTCCGATGCCTTGCTGTCTATTTCTGCTTTTTGCATTTGCAATAGCACGTTCGCCTTTTTCTTCGAACGATTACTCCTCAACAGCACAACGGCCAATCCAAGAATCAGGAGAAGGACGACCGAAACGCCAACAAGAAAAGTCTGTTGCGCTTTTTTTTGCTGGCTAAGCAGAGCGATCTGGCCTTCTTTCTTTTCCATATTGTAATTATTATCAATTACCTCGGCCTTATTCTTTATCTCATTGTTTACCATGCTGTCACGGTAACTGATATAACGGATATGATACTTGTAAGCATCATCAAAGTCTTTCTTAAAGGCATAGGCATTGGAGAGCGCAAGACTGTTGTCGCGCATGAATTCCAAAGCACCTGATTTATCTGATGCCTCCATGCCGAGCCTGCCATAATACAATGCACTGTCCGGCATTTTCTTTTTGAGATATGCTCTGGATAAAATGCCGAATATCCATCCCTGATCCGTGACATCACCATTTTTTCTGGTTTCGTCAAGAGATTTGAAAGCATACTGAAAGGCCGGTTCCAGGCTGTCCATCCTTACGTACACATCAGCTATATTACTTTCTGAGATTGGCCGGTTATATATATTTAGGTCATTGGTAAGATCCGACCTATAAGCCTTGAGGGCCTCCGGATATTTCCCGGTCAGGCGGTAATTCTCACCTATATCGACAAAGGCGACCGACGTAATTGATTTTGAATAGCCGAGTTTTTCGGCCCCTTCCTGGTACTTTTGGTAATATTGGTTCGAAATGTCGAAATCCCCGATCAAGGAGTAAATTAATCCTAACTTGAGATAAGCCTGAACGATGCAATCTCCGCAGTTTGACTCTTCCCCCGATTTCAACGCCTTAACGGTTTGTTCCAATCCCTGCGAACAGTTGCTCATCGAGATATATTCGGTTGCTACCGTATTCTCCATCCAAGAAAGCAGGGCTGCATTGCCGACCTTTTCTGCCGCCTTCTCAGCCTTCAAGGCGTAATCAAGGGAGCGCTTGTTATCCTGTTCGTCATAGCATCCCGAAAATCTTGACAGAACCCAAATTTGTAAGGTCTGGTCATTATTTTCACGGGCAATTGAATCAGCCTGAGTGAGCAGAGTTTTGCCTGCTTCGATGTTTCCGGCATAATAGTTAGCCCTTGCCTTTACCATAAGGGCGTACCCTTCCCCGGTCGTGTACTTTAATTTGCGTGAGATGAATAGTGCCTCATCCGCGATTTTTGCTAGTTGGTCAGAAGAGAGCCTAACCATCGAATTGCCTATCGCATTCAAACGGTTCACCCTAAACGTATCCTGCTGCGGGTGATCGGCGAGTTGCTCTTTGATCCTCTGGATCTCGTAAGACTGCGCAAAGCCGACGAATGCGATGACTGAAAAGACGGCAGCCAAGATGATTTTTCTCCTATTTCGGAGGGTGAATAATTTTCTCATGATGCCAGCATTTAGATTTGATGACGGGGACATTATTGGTTGATCATTTAGAATCACTTTCCGTTTCCAAGGCTTTCAATCCTTACATCAAACATCCAAATCACCGTTACGATCAGTACAAGCGCTAAAAGGATGATGAGGATAATTGATAAATTTTTCTTGAGCATAATCTTAATAATTTCCATCGATCGCCAAATTACTATGGGTCCGCAGTCAAAATCAAATTTTCAGGATGACAAACCGTGACATGGATGGTGACAATAAGTGACAGGGATAGTGACCAAAAGTGACCAATCTTGAGTTTCTCGAAATGGCCTGAAAATCAATTCAATGGGAAAATGGATTTGGTATTTAGAGTTTGGAAAGAAATTCTTCCACCTGGAAATCAGTTTGGTAATTCAACCGCTGGCGGAGTCGCTGCTTTGCTTTTATCACACTGTTGGAAGAAATGCCCAGCATGGCAGCCATTTGTTTGGTGGTTAAACGTAAACGGGTTAATGCTGCCATTCGCTGGTCAGCCAGTGTAATGTCGTTTACCTGTTGTCTTAGTTTTGTAAAGTACTGGGGGTGTGTATTTTCGAAAAGTATTTTGAATTTAAGCCAGTCATCTTCAGTCAGAATGGTTTGGCTGGAAAGCTCTTCGATGAATTGATGTTCATCAGCATTGTACTTACTCGCATTTACTTGCTCTTCCAGCCTTTCGATGAGGTTTGTTTTCTCCACAATATTCTGCGTAAACATTTCTAATTGAGCCTTTGCCGATTCCATTTCCTGCTCTATTCGCAGCTTGCCCTCCTCTAGCAACCTTTGCTGGTATTTTGATTTCAGCCTCTTCCTGTTGATAATAAATAAACCGACGACAGCAAAAAAAATAATCGCTGCAATCATCAGATTACGCTGCTGTACCTGTTCCTGTCTTTCACGTTGAAGGTTGAGAATGTCGTACCTGCTCCTTTCATCAGCTAAACGAAGCTTGCTGATGCTTACGCTGCTCTGGTAAATTACCTTTTCAAGAGAATCATGCAGTTTATTGTACAGGCCGGAATAATAAAAACTGCTGTCGTTGTTTTTCAGCGTTTTGAAGATTTCGGCAGCCGTTAGATAGGCATTCTGTAGGTAATTGGCGGACGGCCATTTGTGCAACAGACTAAAGGATTCCCTTACCTGTTCCAGCGCAATTCCTGGTTTGCCCATTTCAAGATTGGTCCGGGCAGCCCACTGCAGCGAATTGGCCGCATTGTCATAGTAGCCCATGCTGTTGCTTGTGTTATAATCGAGTTCAAAAAGGGGCAGAGCTTTGGTATACTTTGCCTGAGCGAAATATATCTGCGCCATATTACCCGAAAAGATTCCCTTCCACGCCGCATTGTTCTCTTTTTCCGCTTCTATTAATCCCAGGTTGTAATAGGCAAAAGCTGAATCGTATTTCCCCATCCGGTGAAACGCGAGTGCCATGGTATTGGTGCAGAAGATGATATAATTGCCTCTTTCCTTTTCATTCACACTTGGAAGGAGCTCGATGGCTTTGCCGGTATATTTGATGCATTTTTCATATTCCTTCACTCTCCAAAGCATCTCTCCCAACACTTCATAGATCTTACAATCAGCGGAAAGATGCACCTTTTCATACAGGTCAGCACAGTTCATCATATACATAACAGCAGCCTCTGTTTCGCCGAAGGTTGACATATACCTTCCGTAGACCCCGCTGACAAATGCGACCAGGTAATCATCATTGGATTCATAGGATTTTTGCTTTGCCTCCTCCAATAAATTGATAATCTGCTTTTTTGCAGGCTCATCTGTGAAAAGGAAAGAACCAGGAGCAATATTTTTATTATACAACATTTCTGATTCGATGCAATTGAACCGGGCGATAAAATAATTTCCTTTGGCCGCACCGTTATTGCCAAGCTGGTTTAAGAAATTAAAAACCCTGCTGCTGTCAAGCTTTTTCAACAAAGGGTATAATTCGTTGTACCATTTGTTCTCCTTATCACCGGGATCAGATAATCTTTTTGTCCAATCTTCAGCAGAAAGAGAATTAGTTTGTGAGAATGCGGAATCGTTTATTAGTAAAAAAACAAGAAGGCACAGAACAAAATATTGTATCTGCCTGGGCATAGGTTAGTCGTGTGGAGTTTTACCAGCTAAGGTTATGGAAAGATAAAAAATTCGCCTTTAAAACAATTATTTTTATTCAGTCCCACCCTCTAACAACCCCTTCCCACCATTTCGCACCTGTGGCAAGGACCCTAAGATCTATTTCTTCGCCGATCATCGGATAAATAAGGGAAGTATTTTTTTTCTCCGCTTCCGCGGTGGCTCTTTTTATAGGCTCATCCCAATCATGCAGCGAAAGCGAAAACTTCCCCCAATGTACCGGCATTATATTTTTTGCCTTCAGATCGATCCCTGCCTGGACGGTTTCTTCCGGCATCATATGAATGTACTTCCAATAAGCATTATACTGCCCGCATTCCAGGATGGCGAGATCAAAAGGACCATATTGGCTGCCAATCTCCGCAAAATGGGTATCAAAGCCACTGTCCCCGCCCAAATACAGCTTCATGGTCGGAGTTTGTAAGACGAATGACAACCAGCTCGCCTTATTCCTTCTGAAAGTGCGGCCGGAAAAATGCCTTGCGGTTTTTGTCCATACCAAGAATCCGTCATCCAAAATAATTTCCTCATCCCAGTCCTTTTCTATGATCATATCTTTCGTATAGCCCCAATATTCCAGATGCGCGGCGGTGCCCAGGCCCGTTATGAGCTGCCTGACTTTTCCTTTCAGTTTTATGATGGTTTCATAATCGAGATGGTCCCAATGATCGTGCGATAAGAACAAATAGTCAATTTCCGGCAAGTCGTCCGTCGTGTACACATCCGTTCCGGGGAAACTTTTTGTCGTAAATGAAAGTGGAGAGGCAGCGCCGCTGAATACAGGATCGACCAGGATCCTTTTTCCATCAACCTGTATAAAATAAGACGAATGCCCGAACCAGACCAGGATATTTTTTTCGCGCGGTAAATTCAGCAGGTCAGTTTTTTTCGAGGGCAGAGGCCGCGGCGGCTTGGTGAGTTTGCTTTTGCCAAAAAAGAATTTTCGCGTGATGGTAAACATGTTCGCATCTCCCGTAAGCTGAGGCGTCAGATGTCGATTCCGGAACTCGCCATCCTTGTAATTGGGTGAACTTATGATCCGGTTTAGACGCTCGCCGGAGGGCAGCTTTCCGAACTGAGGTTGTTTCATGAATAGCCAAATGCCACAAATGACCAGAGCAATTAATATAAGTGTAACAATCATCGCAATCAATTGAGTAAGTTTTCTAAGGAGACGTTTCAGAGAATGAAATATTTCAAATATAGGCAATCATCCCGCCCATTTTCCGCGACAGCCTTTCCAAAAAATCTACATTTGTCTTGAAATCTGCGGGCGATGGCCAATAAAAGACCCAGACGTGAACCGAATATCGGTGGAAAACCAGCCGAAAGCGAAGAGCTTTTGGAAGTAAGGCAAAATAAGTCGCTCAGGCTGACGGGGGTGCCGATAATTAAAACGCTTGCGCAGGCATCCCGGTTTATGCAAAACGTTGGTATCGCGCTGCGATACTGGCCTTCAACCGGAATACCGATGGCCAGCATGTACCGGGCCTGCTCGGGAAACAATGGTGAAAAAGAGGAGGGCCAGCGACGGGCAATAGAAATCACCAATCAGCTACTGGAATCCTTTCTGGTCATTGAAGTCAATATGATCGCGGCAAGGTTGTGCCTTGTCGCCAGCTCGATCGTACCGCCGCTTTTCCGGCTGGTTACCAGGGAAAGGGTATACGATCAGCTGCCCAAGCTCTCACCCGGGGCAAGGCAGGCATACGAACTGCTCAGGATCAGGGGCGAGATTACGGCTGGTGATTTGCGCAAGAAAATGGGAATTAAGAGCGGTTTGCAGGAGGACCCGGCCTACATTGCCCTAGGCGAACTGCAACAACACTTTCTGGTCGACCGAGGGCCCTTTAAAATGCGGGAAAAAGGAATTCCATATTTGAGCAAGGAAGGTTATCCCTATCATCTTTTTCATGAAGCTCACCTGGAACTTGTCACCGCCAGCCAAAAGCTGGATATAAAGCAGGCGGCATTGACGTTCCTGTCCGCGTTTCTGCATGGTGCAGTTTTTTGCCCCGTAAGAAAAATGCAGAGTATGTTCCAATTATTCCTCTCACGAGACGAGATCGATGAAGCGTTGCAAGTGTTGATCGACGAAGGAAAGATCGTGTTGGCTGATGTCGGGAAGGGTAAGGTGTACGCGATGTTTAAATAATCCGGAACTGGCATGGCGGTGCGAAAGTCATATACTATAGCTTCCATTGACTGCTATTGGTATCGCTTTTGAAGATCCGTCCTTGCTTCCTTCACAGCGAGCAATACGGAAGCTTCCCCGTAAATCCATTTCAAGATTAACGCCTGACAATCAGTGATGCCTTCCAGCTTGATGAACTCAGTAATCTGGTGTTTTCAGCGATTTTCCTTTGGATATACTCACGAAAGATCGAAAGCCACGCTCTCTTAATTTTGATATATTTGGAGATATTAGGAGAATCTGAAAGACTATTATGACGAATGGGCACCGGGAAACCCGGTGTCTTAATTTTGCTCAATAATGCAAGGAGACAATTGACATGATAAAAACGAAAATATTCCTGGCTCTTTTTCTGCTTGTTTCGCAGGCCAGCGCTCAAACGCTCACTATGCCTCCCGAGATACAAAATGCTTACACTAATGGTACCCGGTCCCTGAATGGCAAGCCAGGAAATAAATACTGGCAGAATCGCGGGCGTTATGTTATTTCTTTAACGGTGAGGCCTCCGGACAATGCCATCCTGGGCGTTGAGCATATCACCTATTTCAATAATAGTCCAGATTCGCTCAGGAGTCTGAACATGAAACTGATCATGAATGTTCACCGCAGTGGGAGAGCCGGGCAGGCCGATTCATCGGCCGGGATTAAAGTCGACGATATGGTGATTAGAGGTGTGAAAACTCCATGGGACAACAGCGCAGACACGACTACCAACCAAATGGTGAGCCTGGCCAACCCGTTAGCGCCGCACGATTCGGCAAAAATCGATGTGGCCTGGCATTACAACCTGTCGCACAGGCGCGGTCGCGAAGGGATAATCGATTCGACGACCTTTTACATCGCCTATTTTTATCCGCGGGTTTCGGTATATGACGATTATATGGGTTGGGACACCCAACCGCATACGGGTTCTTTGGAATTTTACAATGATTTTAATGACTACGAAGTGAACATCACTGTTCCAAAAAATTTCGTGGTATGGGCTACCGGCACTTTACAGAATCCCTCAGAGGTGCTGGCGCCGGAAGTAGCCGATCGATACATGCAGTCGTTTGCGAACGATTCCACCGTGCACGTTGCCACTGCACAGGACTGGTCCGACAAGAAGGTCACTGCTGATAATACCAGCAACGAATGGAAGTGGTCTGCCAGCAACGTGAGTGATGTGGCGATCGGCCTCAGCGACCATTATGACTGGGACGCGGCGAGTGTTGTGGTTGACGACAAAACCGGGCGCCGCGTCAGCATGCAGGCTGCTTTCGCGGATGCTTCCGAAGACTTTCACCATTCTGTCCAGTATGGCAGATATTCGTTGGCCTGGTTTTCGAATAATTGGCCGGGAGTCCCTTATCCTTACCCGAAATCAACCGCATTCCAGGGATTTGCAGATATGGAGTATCCCATGATGATCAATGACAGCCACACACCGAATCTTACTTTTGCCGAGCTCGTGCAGGATCACGAGCAGGCGCACACTTATTTTCCATTTTTCATGGGTACCAACGAAAGCAGGTGGGCCTTTATGGACGAGGGCTGGGCCACCACATTTGAATACCTGATCGGCATTTCCGAAAAGGGCCAGAAAGCCGCCGATGATTTTTATAAATCTTTCCGGGTCACCCGGTGGATCCACGGCTCGCATGAGAAGGAAAACCCAATCATCACGCCAAGCCCCAACGTTACATTTGGCGGAGGCAATAACGGATACGGCAAGCCGTCATTGAGTTATCTCGCCGTGAAGGACTTACTTGGCGATAAGCTGTTCAGGAAAGCGCTCCACAATTACATGAATAACTGGAACGGGAAACACCCTATTCCGTGGGACTATTTTTATTCGATGGAAAAGGGCTCGGGGAAGAATTTGGACTGGTTTTTTTACAATTGGTTTTTTACGCCCGGGTATATTGATCTTGATCTTGCCAAGGTCGAGATAACTGGCAAAAAATATGTATTGGATATTAAGAACATCGGCGGATTTGCCGTTCCATTTGACGTGGTCGCAACTTATGCAGACGGAACAAGTGAGAGCTTTCATCAAACGCCGCTGGTCTGGAAGCGGAATCAAAATGAAACAACGGTGAAGATCAAGAGCGCCAAGACGGTGAAATCATTGAAACTGGATGGCGGGATATTTATGGATGCCAATGAAAAGGATAATGTGTGGAGCAGGCGGTAGGGGGACGTGGGCCTGTAATTAGCTGGCAACAATTCGGGCTGGATGCACGCAGCCAATTCAATTCTTTTGTCGATTAACAAATTTGTGGGACTTTTTTAGTATATTCACTTTCTAGCTGCTAGACCTTTAGTGCCGACTTCAAATCGGGTCAACTTCTTCTAAAAGTTTGGTATTTACTACCTGTACTCTGATCTCATACATAGCTGAGTTTTGACTTTGGGTTACCTCTCCGGGAATCTTGAAGTAAGGAACTGCGAAATCACAACAAAATCTGAGAACCCTCCTTATGAGTGAGACTTCCAATCAATCGGACTCTCCAACCTTGTGATCACAAGAAATACATTTTGATTTAGCAGCGGGTTGAATTTCTATAATCGTTTTTTCCGCTGTGGCAGGCACGATCATCCGTTTGCCCTTGAAAACGAAGAAAAATTCATGCATTTTTTCATCACTTAAAAAATAAGCATCATGAAATTCTCAGTCTTTGCAGTTATCCTCGCTTTGCTCGCCTTACTTTATTGTCTGGCTTTTTTGCTGGTGCCTGTCCAATTCGTGGAACAGT
>JAJPJP010000008.1 GCA_021324175.1 Chitinophagia bacterium | reverse complement strand
TATGCATCAACTGGTATCATTCATTTTCCCATTGAATGCAATTCTTCAATAAAAGCAAACTGCTCCTTAAGCATTCTTTTTTTTGCTCCTGCAAAGTTGAACCAGGCTGCACGATCGACTTCAGGCACACGGATTTCTGTCCCCCGTTTCGTCGTAATGACTATTTCATTACTGCGGACTTTTTCGGCGTCAATATCCTGCTCTAACGCCCATGCATGAACCATTTTTCCACTTTTTTGCCGGATTGGCTTAAGCGCAATAAAATCGCTGTTCGGGTCAAAACCGGTTTCTTCCCTGAATTCGCGGATTGCTGTGGCAAGCATTTCCTCACCCGGTTCATTTTCGCCCTTGGGTATTGACCAGGCGCCCTCGTCCTTGTTTTTCCAAAACGGACCACCAAAATGGACCAAGAGGTATTCAGTGTCACCACTTATATTCCTGAACAACAATAATCCTGCGCTTTGCTTTTTCATAAACACAATTCAGATAAATCTCGAACGAGAAATGGTTTCTGGACTCAGGCATTGACTTCTTTCTCCTCTGGGAATAGCCGGTCCCGGATTTTTTTTCTCCTGAAAAAAAAGGGGGTAAGCGCGGGCCCTATCAATACATAGATGAACCCTGTGATACCTGAATATTGAGCTGATATAATCATGGCAGAAAAGAGTGCGCTAACGCCCACAGATACCATGATGACCTGTTTATACATAATCGTACGGCAATCGAACCTTTCGGCCTCCGTCAGTTCCAGAAAACTGGATCTGGCCAAAGCATGTCGATACATGAGCGTAAAAAGGCTATAGATTGCAATGAAACCTACAGCATAAATTTCCATCAAAACGGGCATTTGAGCGTCGGTGATATGCAGTGGCATTTCGTGTCCGGCGTAAATCTGGCTGCTGAATACCAGCGTAAATAAAAACTTCAGGGGGTAGACATAAAACAAAACAAGGAAAAGGAGCGCAACATTCAGCGCAATCGTCTGACCATCTTCCAGGCCGTATTTCCTGAAGAAATTATGCTGCTCCATCCAAATGACTACAAGCAACAGGAAACTGATCCCAAAGGCAAAAAAGCCGCGGATATTAACCATCAATTCCTCAAAATTTTTCGGCACTTCCAGCGAAACGATCAGGAGTGTCACGGCAAAAGCAAAGACGCCGTCACTAAATGTTTCTATGCGTTGAACTTCATAATTTCTCTTGGCAGAATTGCCCTGGTGGATTTCTTTTTTATGCATGAGTTTCCGAATCATAGCTTTTGAGGTTTTCTTGTGCGTTAGATTTTTGCTATTACAAGTTATGACTTTGCTGGGTGCTTTTTTCAATATCAGGTACGGAGCAAGTACGGTCGTTGCCAAAAAAAAAGTGAAGCGCGAAAGCTCCACTTAAGTAAAAACGCGACAGGCGTTTAAAGCTATATTATTTCCACGGGCAGGGAATGATTCCAGGAGGTTTGCCTGTTCCTCTTAGGATGATGGAAAGTTCGAATGTGCTCGGCTTGGATGCGCTTTGCGCAAGCTTTGAAACTGTCGCATCATAGCTGAGACCGAGTTGCAGGTCGTTATAGGAAAATCCGACATAGGGGATGATGGCATTATTTGACCAATACCATAGTCCTAAGTTGACGATGGTTGCACCCTCGTCATCAAGGTAGTAACCAAAGGCGCCTCCCACGGAGAAATAATGTGTGCCTCCCTGTTCCTGGTAAATGGCATTTGCGTTAAAAACGGAGCGATCGTCCAGAAACGTTTCAAAATTTGAATGAATGACTTTACGCATTGGCAGGAATTGGTTAGGATCAGCAAGGAATGTCTGTTTTGGCTTGTTCAGGTGAAAGGCCGCAACGCCGATATCAAAATTGCTCTTCTCCGTCTTGTATGTATAAAGCAGCCCTGCCGTGGAGGAGATATATGATTTCATGTTGGAGAGAGCGGCCTCGCCTGTCGGAAGATTGGTATTAAATCCTGTACCAACAAATTGCTCCTGGAAATTCAGCCGGCTGAAATCAACATAACGATGGCCGTAGATCATACCCACGCCAATTCCGAGCCTGTGCGAGTTCCCTGCCCAATCCTCAGCAAGCTTGATATTGTATGACAGATCCAGGGATGCATATGTGCCTTTGACAATGCCACCCATTGCATAGTCATACATCATCATCCCTCCAATGCCGAATCTGTTTCGTTCTTCCACGTTAGGTATTTTTTCCTGGAGGATTTTCTTATCAAAACACAATGTTCCTGTTGCGTAGGGGCTGGCCGGCTGGATCCATTCATCGCGCAGGTTGGAAATCATCCGCCAGTCTGAATTAATGTTTGCAGTCAATGCCGGGTTCACATTCAGGGGTGAAGAAAAAAACTGGGAAAAGGACGGGTCCTGACCGAAGCTCGATTTCACCGAGAAAATTGCAACAATGAATACGGCAGCACAATAAATCTTTCTCATAACTTTAAAAGTTTACCTTAACAAAAGTGAGTTACCCGCCTGTTGATAAACATGCCCGTCGTAGCCTACAGCCTCAACAGTCCAAGTGTAAACATCCGATATCTGTGGTTTTCCTTTGTATACTCCATCCCATCCATAACCGATCACATTCGTCTCAAACATCAACTGACCCCACCTGTTGAATATCCTGAAGTAGTGCAGCGTCTTGATGTTTTCCATCAACGGATACAGGCGGTCATTGTGCCCGTCACCATTCGGCGACCAGGCCAGCGGCACGAATACTGCAGAAACAGTTGGCGTGACGGCTCCTACCGTTACCAGCAATGTATCGGTTGTCGTACAGCCATTGGGTGACGTGATATTGATCAGGTACTGCGTCTGCTGGTTATATGTGAATACAGGATTATAAATATCGTATTGGTCAAGACCGACTGGCGGGCTCCATGCGTAGGAGTAATTGCTTCCGAATACGCGTGCGAGCAACTGCGTGGCCACGCCGGATGTGGCATTGACCGTCGGGTAGCGAACCCCAACGAAATTCGAATCAATTGTCAGGTTCAGGGTTGCGACAGAATCACAGCCAGCTGCATTTTGCAGGCTGGCCGTGTAGGTGCCCGCTCCGGATATCGTTTGGCCATTCCAAATAATCGGTAGTGATGCTGAACATACTGTAAGAGGAGTTGTACTGCTTAGGATGCTACTTACTGTAAGGTTCAAAACAGCGGTCGAATCGCAACCGCCAGCTGCTGTCAGGTTAGCGGTGTAAAATCCCGACGCTGAAATTGTCTGGTTGTTCCAAGTATAAGGAATCTGATTAGTGCATATGGTAAGATTGGTCGTATCGGTAATCTGGTTACTGACGTTAAAAATCAAGGTGGCAACCGAATCGCAACCAGAAGATGTCGTTAGGTTGGCAGTATAAGTCCCCGGTGCTGTCAGTGATTGACCATTCCACGAGTAAGGTACCTGGTTCGGGCAGACTGTCAGGCTATTCGTGCTGGTCCCCGCAGCCGTAACGTTCAAGACCAATTCAGCGACTGAGTCGCAACCATTCGAAGCCGTCAGGTCAACTGTGTAGACACCTGATGCACTATAGGACTGGCCGTTCCAACTGTATGGGAGCTGGCCGGAACAAATCGACACCGGCGTCGTGCTTGACAATACAGAATTCACGTTCAGGTTCAGTACGGCAATCGAGTCACAACCTCCGGCCGATATAAAGGTTACGCTGTAAGTGCCACCCTGTGTGATCGTTTGACCATTCCATGAATAAGGCAGTTGGCTATTACAGATTGTCAGAGTGGTTGTGTTCGTAATGGTCTGGCCGACAGTCAGCACAAGATTTACTACCGAATCGCAACCACTTGTTGTGGTAAGTGTTGCTGTGTAATTACCTGCAGCATTTAGGGTCTGACCATTCCAACTATAGGGCAACTGAGTGCTGCATATCGAAAGCGATGCATTGGTGGTAACTGTTCCGTTAATCTGTATAGTTAGGGTTGTCTGTACGCCGCATCCGCTCGTCGGTGTGAAAGTGTAGGTAATGGGTCCAAGTGTCGACGTATTGATCGTCGCCGAAGGACTCCAGGTTCCGGCAATGCCTTCCAGAGATGTCGATGGCAGTGCGCCCGGTGTTGAATTCTGGCAGAACGGACCAACTGCGGCGAATGTCGGTGTTGTCGCGCCGCTGCTCGTGATGGTTCCGCTCATCGTGAGTGGTCCACATGGAGTAGTCGCTGTAACTGTATAGGTACCTGTTGCTGTCGGAGTTCCTGTAATCGTTAATACGTTTCCTGCTGTGCTGCTCGT
>JAJPJP010000054.1 GCA_021324175.1 Chitinophagia bacterium | reverse complement strand
TTGTATTGCCCGAAGTAGATGAATTGATTTCGCCCATATTGAATGTAATTCCTCTGCAGTTATTCGCCTATTACATCGGCGTGACCAGAGGATATGACGTTGATAAACCGCGGAACCTGGCCAAAAGCGTAACAGTTGAATAGCCAGGAAGAACAGCCCAAAAAAGCAGTTTATGAAAATAGCTCTTTTGTTAATCATTGCTGGTTTATTGAACCTGCAAACGCTCGCTCAGAAAGAAATAATCCACTTGGCGTCCCTGCCTGCGGAACACAAAGTAATCGTGAAAGCGGGCGATCAGGCATTCACTGTATTTACCTACCCGGACACATTGGAAAAACCTGTGCTTTACCCGATCTATGCCGCTGACGGCGAACTGATCACGCGCGGCTTTCCTGCGGCGCCTCGTCCGGGAGATCCCGCCGACCATCCCCACCACATTGGTTTATGGATGAATTACGAGAATGTGAATGGCCTCGATTTCTGGAACAATTCCTTTGCTATTCCTGCAGATAAGAAAAACGCCTACGGCTGGATCAGGAGCGTACAGGTATTAAAGGCAGAAGGCGGAGTGAAGGGAATTCTCATTTATCAGGCAAAATGGACGGACCAGGGGAAAAATCCATTGCTGGATGAAAATACAACCTTCATTTTCCGCGCAGAAGGCAGTACGAGGATCATTGACCGGATTAGCACTCTTCAGGCTGAAAAAGATGTCCTCTTCAAGGATGCCAAGGACGGCTTCCTGGGACTACGCGTCGCGCATGAACTGGAACTGCCTTCGAAGGATGCCCGTCAGTATGTCGATGACAAAGGCAACATTACCCAGGTCGCGGCCACCCAGAATTCAGGGGTTACCGGAAACTATTTAACCAGCGAAGGAAAGACGGGAGACAGCGCATGGGGTACCAGGGCAAGATGGTGCATGCTTTATGGGAAAAGGGGCGCAGACACAGTTAGCGTCGTCATCGTCGACAATCGCTCCAATCCCGGTTATCCTACCTATTGGCATGCGCGAGGCTACGGTTTATTTGCAGCCAACCCACTTGGGCAAAAAATATTCAGCGGCGGTCAGCGGGAGCTTAATTACAAACTCGCGAAAGGAGAATCTGTCACGTTCAAGTACCGCGTCATCATCACCTCGCGAAATCACAGGTTGTCACCAAATGAAATTGACCAATTGAGCGGTGATTTTTAGGTCTATGATATTTTGCCGGTTTATCCTCAGCCACTGGCGCCTGAAATTTTAAGTACAATTTTTCCAAATTGAATTCCCTCACTCATTTTTTGCATAGCAAGTTCACCCTGCTCGAGAGAATAACAGCAGTCGATTACAGGCTTAATAACATTTAATTCGGTAAACCTTACCATCTGCGCGAAATCGGCAGGACTTCCCATCGTCGAACCAAGCAAATTAATTTGTTTCCAGAAAATCCGCCTTGCAGTAAGACTAGTTGCGTAGCCTCGGGTAGCACCGTACAATACGACTCTTCCTCCCGGCTTGACCAGGTCGAGCAGACTATCAAGACCGTCTCCCGCTGCGCCATCGACGATTACATCAAATCCCCACGATATTTTCCGCAATTCATCGGTCCAACCGGCATTGTTGTAGTTGACGCCGCCCAAAGCCCCGAGAGCGACAGCACGGCGTATCTTTTGTTCAGTACCGGAGGTGACATAGACTGACGCACCAGCGGCCATCGCGAACTGCAGCGCAAAAAGCGCGACTCCGCCGCCAATGCCCGTGACTAGGACGGATTCACCGGGCTGAACATTTGCTCTTTTGATAGTCGCGCGGTATGCCGTTACACCCGCGAGGGGTAAAGCCGCGGACTCAGCAACATCCATATGCAAAGGTTTTGGCGACAGGTTCGAAATTGGAACTACTACGTACTCCGCAAATGTTCCATTTGCCGGAAGACCCAAAATTTGAAAATCCTTCGGATCCTGGTGCGATTCACTATTCCCCCAGTGCAAAGCAGGATTGATGACAATTTGCCTGCCTATCCATTCTGCATCCTGCTTCATACCCGTTGCAATGACGACACCAGATCCATCGGAGCCCAAAATGACCGGGTAGCGAATCCCCGCATATTTACCCATTTGTATCCAAATATCCCGATGATTAAGTGCCGCAGCCTTGAGTTCGACCAACGCTTCGCCCACACCCGGGACGGGATCGGGCAGTTCCCGGTAGTTCAATGGTTCATTTCCATTTGTTAAAACAAGCGCTCTCATGAAATTTATTTTAACAATCGCCCAAAACATTTGTTTATCATAGCGTGATAGCTACTTTTGAGCATCCAGATAAAATTTGGGGATAATACAAAAATCCTTATTTTACCTGTTAACCTAAAACGTAAAAACATATGCAGACCAAAAATCTTTCCCTACTCATAATTGGTGGCCTGATTCTTATTTTATTTTTCTGGGGGTGTAGCGGATATAATAGTATTGCGACCGCCGACCAAGATGTAAAAGGCAAGTGGAGCAATGTTGAAGGTCAATACGAAAGGAAAAAGAATCTTTATGAAAATGTGGTCAATACGATTAAAGGATCTGCAAGAAATGAAGACACTACCCTGATCAAGATAATCCAGATGCGTTCAAGAATCCCAGCTATTGATCCCAATAACCCTCAAACCCTCAACGCTGCCAATCATCAGCTGGACCAAATGAAGCAATCAATTTTGAATATTAACGTAGAAGCATATCCTACTATCCAGACTACGCAGGCCTATCGAGATTTCCAGGCGCAGATTGAAGGAACGGAGAATCGTGTTACGGTGGCGATTAGGGACTGGTCGGAGTCAGTGCAGAATTTCAATACGATGGTTGTGCGTTTTCCGGGGAGGATACTCGCCTCTTTCTTCGGTTATAAGGAGAAGCCCTATTTTAAGTCTGACGAGGGTGCCAAAGACACTAAGGTCGATTTTGGGAGTTAGGACGTCGCGCAGTTCGCTCTCAGCAAACCTGACAGTTCGCAACTATTTCCAGTTTCAAAGCATGAATATTCTTTCCCACTTTAAGAAAAAAGATATTTTTTCGGATGTCGAAAAGCATCGGATTGTTAATGCTATTCAGCAAGCTGAAAAAGAAACGAGCGGTCAAATCAGGGTATTTGTCGAGCGACATTGCCGATTCGTAGATCCGCTAGACAGGGCTGCGGAAGTGTTTCATGTTCTCAAAATGCAGGATACTTCGAAACGGAATGGGGTGCTGATCTACGTTGCCATGAAAGACAGACAGCTGGCACTTTTTGGCGACCAGGGAATTCATGAAAAAGTCGGCGACACCTTTTGGAACGAAAAGGTGAAAATTATGCTTTCGCATTTCGCCAGACAGAATTACGCCGACGGGCTGGTCCACATGATCGGTGAAATCGGCGAAGCTTTAAAAAGCCATTTCCCTTACGATGGAAATAATGATAGAAACGAGTTGCCCGATGACATTGTATTCGGCAGATAAATCAAACCTGCAATGAAAAGATTTGCTACACTGTTGGTTCTTTGTAGTTGCACGGCTGTCTTCGGACAAAAACAAAACCCGTATAAACTTCCAGATAATCCACCCCATCTCGTAAATGATTTTGCAGGCGCGCTGACTCCTGACCAGCGAGGAGCCCTTGAACAAAAGTTGGTCGCTTACGATGACAGTTCATCGATTCAAATTGCTGTCGTGACGGTGGCTACGACTCATGATACGGCAATTGAAGATTATGCACTGGGAATTTTGCGCGCATCTGGCGTGGGGAACAAGAAAACAAACAATGGAATTGTAATCCTCGCTGCAATCGACGATCATAAGGTATTTATTGCTACAGGTTACGGAATGGAAGGGTCAGTGCCTGATGCAACGGCCAAGGAGATCATCGACAACGAAATCGTTCCCAATTTCAAACAGGGGAATTATTACCAGGGATTTGAAAATGCTGCCGACGCTATAGTCAGGGCATCGGCCGGGGAATATACTGCGCCGAAGGGATATGCGAACCGGGGACGAAGTGACGGAGGAGGGAAGGGGATTTTCGGGATCATTCTTTTCATCGTCATTATGCTTATTGTGATATCGCGCGGTGGTGGAGGCGGGGGCGGATTATTCAGGGGAGGAGGCTTTTTACCATGGATTATCGCTTCGATGCTCACTAACAGAGGCAGTGGTGGTTCCGGCTGGGGAGGTGGTGTTTGGGGCGGCGGCGGTGGGGGAGGCTTTGGAGGATTTGGCGGAGGAAGCGGTGGCGGAGGAGGGGCAGGAGGAAGCTGGTAATACCGCCACATGAATATACGTGTACTCTAGTACTCAGGGCACAAAGCAAGAAACAGATTAAAAACAATACTTTTTCAGAAACTGTTCAGGACTTAGAACCATTATGAGCTCCCTATTTCTGTGTGCCAACCGTCATTTAAAAGGTTATACCGTAATATAATTTTCACACGAAAATTGTCCTGTTCGTTTTCCAAAATAAAGTACTCTCGCTTAATTTTTTTGATAATGAATCGTTCGATTTCGTCTTGAAACAAAATCTGTCCTACCGTCAATCGATTTACATGATTGACTGTTTCGATCTTAAATGACATTCTATTTGTTAGCAAACCTGACTTGGATGAATTAGAGAAGGTGAATAGGGAAGAGGTCAGGTCGTAAAGGTAAACCTATTTATTAAGGAGTTTCCAAATATAATAATTGGACGTTTTCTGACAAATTGCACCATCTTAAAAGAAACAAACCCGCTTGCCAGAGCGGGTATATAAGTACCTTAATCTTACCGAATTTAAGATTACTAAAATAATTTGCTGTGGAAGTATTCTCGAAATACAAAAGACGTTTTTTTTCAAGGGTAGAAATCTGCACTTCCCGATCGAAGGGTTATTACCAACAAATATGCATCCAGGGAAATAACGAAATGAAAGAAGGTGGCGCCAGGGCCACCCTCAACAGAGTAAAATCATTTTTAAGTGCCTTCAAAAGCCTTTTTTCTCGTCAGTCATTTTGGAGCGTATATAGTCTGCCTGGTCCTTCAGGCCAGCCTGATCTTTTTTATTGGCAAGATTCTTTAAAATGTTATTGTTGATGTAGGGGTCAGTATTTGTTCTTGCCTGCGATGGAATTTCATCCCGGAACTTGACAATTTCATCAACGCCTCTTTTTACTTTATCCGAATTGTTCACCTTTGCAAGGAGGTTACTAAAGCTTTGAAGAAAATTGAATTTTGTCTGGTTAAGCGGCATTTTGCTAAAGTCATCCGTAACAATATCAACATCATCCGGGCCACCATATTTTATCAGAACTCCCGCAATGGCATCTCTCAATCTACCTTTCTCAGGAATTTTGGCGAGGCTTTTCGCATTTTCCAACGCCATAGTTGTATCTATCCCGGCTAATGCGGTTAGTCCGCTGCCTGCAACACTGTACGACGAATCGCTGATGGCTTTTTCGAATAGCGATTTGTACGCAGGATTTTTCAATTTGCCAAGTGACGTAATCGCAGCCGCGCGCACAACCGATTTAGGGTCATTTGCCGCTATTTCCTGGAGCAGCGGTTCCCCTGCATTTTTGACTGCATCTTTTTTCATGTCAAGCTTTCCGATCGTGTAGCTCCTGAGTCCGAAAAATTTGTCTTTCAGCGCGAGCATCAGCAATTCGGCTGCCTTTGGGTCATCCTGATTTTTTGCGCAAAAGTCGATTGCCTCACGCCGGTCCAGATAAAGCCCGGCATATTTATATTGATGTATAAAATTGTCGAGGGTTTTATTATCCTTTTTTTCACAAAGGATGACTTTGTCGCCATCAACATTTACCAAGTCTGGCTTGGTTGTATAGCTAAATGTGAATGTGTCTGCCCGATTCTCTACCCACACCTTGTGTCTTTCTTTTTTGGTTCCATTATAAAGGTCAATGGCTATAGGCAACTTGAATATATTGTTACTATCCTGCATTTGCTTGATAATGACACTGACTTTTTTGGCATTGTCATTGTAAACGTAGTCGATGTCCAGTTTCGGGTATCCCTTGTTAAAATACCATTCATTCCAGAACCAGTTCATGTCCTGTCCGGTAATTTCTTCGAACGCAAGCCTCAGCTGGTGCGCCTCCCCGTTTTTGAATTTGTTCCGGTTCAGGTAAAGATTCAAGGACTTAAAAAAAGCGCTGTCGCCGACGTAATTGCGCAGCATGTTCAAAATGCGTCCTCCCTTTTGATAAGTAACCCCGTCAAAAACATCTTCGCGATTGGCATAATAAAATCGAACCAGGTTATAGTCGTCGCCCTCTTTTGCCCCCTCAATAAAATTCTCCATTGACTTGAAGCTATGGTCGTCTGCGGCATCTTTCCCGTATTTGTGCTCAGCCCACAACATTTCACTGAAATCGGCAAAAGATTCATTGACGGTCAGATTGCTCCATGATTCACAAGTGACCAGGTCGCCAAACCACTGGTGGAACAGTTCATGCGCGATGACATCTTCGTCAAAGTCGTAGGTGTTATCGAGTAATTCGCGATTGTTTTTATTCAGGAATTCGCCATGCAAGGTTGCAGTCGTATTTTCCATCGCGCCTGAAACATAATCCCGAACAACGACCTGCGAATACTTCGGCCAGGGAAAATCATAGCCCAATATCCTTGAATAAAAAGCAATCATTTCCGGCGTATTTCCAAAAGTGTTTCGTGCATATGGAGCGTAGGCCTTTTCAACATAGTAGTCGACCGGTTTGTCCTTGTAATGATCTTTGATAATAGCAAAATCGCCGACCGCCATCATAAACAAATAGGGACTATGGGGCAAATCCATCTTCCAATCGTCCGTTCGGGTCCCGTCGGTATTTTTTTTCTGACCAACAAGCACGCCGTTAGACAGTGTGACATATTTTTCCGGCACCGTCATGATGATTTCTTCAGTTGTCTTTTGATCAGGCTTGTCGATTGTCGGAAACCATGCCGAGTTGGATTCAGTTTCTCCCTGGGTCCATATTTCAGTCGGCTTGTCTTTCTCTTCGCCTTTCGGGTTAATAAAGTAGAGTCCCTTCGCCTCATTGATGGCAGCACTCCCCTGCACCTTCAGTTCATTTGGTTTTGATGTGTAATCGAGGAAAAGGGTATATTTCTCACCTTCTTTGTAAGTTTTATCCAGCTTAATCCGAAGGATCATTCCATCGTAATCATACTTCAGCGGAATATTTCTTTCATTTTTAACAATGTCAATTTTTCGGATATCCATGCCTTTGGCATCCAGGGTAAGCGTGTCGGTCGGATAAAAGTGAGGTGTAAACGTCACCCACTCTTTTCCGTACATATAGGATTTGTCATAGTCAAATTTAACATCCAGTTTAGTATGGACCAGATCGTTAATTTTTGTCGCTGATCCCCTATAGATACTCTTCCACGATTCATCCTTTTCAGTAACCGGCTGCGCGCTTGCGGCCGCCCAAATCAACATCCAAAACATAGCCATTTGTGTTTTCTTCATATACTATCGTTATTGGCGTAAAGATAATAGTTGAGGCTGTTAACCATGATAAAAATTGTATAAAAGGTCATTCACCGGATGTATTTAATTAATTTTGCCAGCTGAGAATTGAACCTATGCAGAGAATCCGTGTACTTTTTGTTCTGTTAATGTGGGGGCCATCGATAGTCGCGCAGAAAAATCACTTTATAGCCATTCAATCAGAAAACAAACAAGCCATTTTTGCGAAGCTCAGTGGCGTAGTGGTCCATTCTTCTCCAACCGGCCACCTGATTGTACCCAGGCTGATTGACAGCACTTACATCATCACCTTGGGATTCTCCAAAGGCTCACCTCCGGAAGAAAAATTTTCAATCACGGTTTCTCAGGATGCGGGCTTTATCCTGCGAGTCACCAAGGATAAGAGCATCATTTTATCTAATTCGCATACGGGGCAGTTGATTCAACCGGAGAAGGTACAGGCTGAAGTTTTTACAATTCACGATTCTTCGTCTCCTGGCAAAAAAGACGAGGCCTTTTCAAAGTTGATGTCAGAAGCTGTGAATGATTCCGCTGTTATGGAGAACATGACTGTTGCCAATGAACCGAAGAAAGAGATTGCCAATGAACCCAAGAAGGATATAGCGAATGCAGCCAGGAACGAGGTTGCAATGACGCAACCATCTTCGCAGCCTAAAATCTCAACTGATTCGGGACACCTAACAACTTCAATCAACAGGAGTCAAGATTCAACACTTGTCGCAAAGAAACAGTTAGCAAAGACGACTCAAAAAAAACCAAAGCAGAACTCGCTTCCAAGCCAATTGGTGAAACCGACAATAACGAAGCTGTCCGAACAAAAAGACGATATATCATTTGAGCAGGTTTATGAACTCGTTGACAAGACCGGAAAAAAAGATACGGTTGGGATAAAAATTCAATTCGATACTTCGACGGAACCGGCAAAGGGTTCAGTCGCCTTTACTGAGCGTAAGGACAGGCGCACTGATACGAAAGTTGAACCTACTCATGTCACTAAAACGGACAGCCCACTGCAAAAGAGTAGGCAGGAGCCCTCAGCCCTGAATGCGCCGATGGATTCCTCATCGGATAAACGGCAAACAGCACCACCGTGGAAGCCTAATAAACCTGACTCTGTTCAAATTGATACTTCTAAGTCGCGGCTATATCGGCAGGCAACAACCATCATAAACTGCAAGGGTAACGCCACAGACAATGACTTAGACAGACTTCGGATTAAAATTATGGCTATCGAAGACGAGGATGACAAGGTTTCAACGGCTAAAAAGAGCTTTAAGGCGAAATGTTATACTACCAACCAAATCAAGGCTTTAAGTGAAGTATTTGGCTCCGATGCCGGGAAGTACAAGCTGTTTGATGCCGCTTATTTCTACGTCTATGACCCTCTTAATTATGGCAGTCTTCAAAGCCTGTTGAAAGATAGTTATTATATTGCCCGGTTCAGGGCTATGCTTAAATAGAAGGAAGAATTTTGAGGCGTTTCATCACCATCGGGTCGAGGTTCAATTCTGATTTGAAATCCCGTTGACTAAATTGCACCATGCCCAGATACTTTTTGGAGGTTTCTTACAAAGGTTCGAACTATAGCGGTTACCAGGTCCAGGAGAATGCAAATTCTATCCAGGAGGAAGTTGAAAAGGGTTTGGAAATTTATTTCAAGCAGCGATTGCAGTTGGTTTGCTCGTCGAGGACGGATGCGGGCGTACATGCGCTTCAGAATTTTTTTCATTTTGATCTTGAACAGCCTATTCCTGAGAGTTTTTTGTATAATATGAATTCAATCATTCCGGGCGATATCACAGTCAAGGGCATCTTTACCGTCCCTGAAGGATCAAGTTCCCGGTTCGATGCGTTGAGCAGAGAATACAGGTATCAGGTCTATAGAAAAAAGAATGCTTTTATCGCCGATACTGCTTACTATTTCCCCTACAGGCTGGATCCGGACCGGCTACAACTTGCCGCTGATCTCATTATGAACTATAGCGATTTTACTTCCTTTTCAAAAAAACGTACACAGGTCAAAGATTTCGAATGCAGGATCATTTATAGCCGTTGGTCGCTTGAAAATGACGTCTGGAGCTATGAGGTCAGCGCCAACAGATTTCTTCGTGGCATGGTCAAAGGACTTGTGGGGACCATGTTGCTTGTGGGCAGGGGAAAGCTTAGTCTTGATGAATTCTTGGCAGTCATCGAAAGCCGCGATTGTTCAAAGGCAGATTTCTCCGTGCCGGGTCACGGATTGTTCCTCGCCCGCGTAAATTTTCCTGATGGCCTGATGAGCTATCTTCCTAACAGGTGGGAATGATCGGAAGGCCCATGGTATTATATGATTCCCTGCATATTATAGACAAATAATGTGGAACCTGAGTGAATAAAATTGAAGAAAAAAATTTGTAGACAGGTTTAGGCGGCTTATCTTTGCCGTCCGCTTTTAAAAAAAGCAATGGTTCTTCTTAAAGCCGATCAAGCGCGGCCGATTAAATTTCTGAAATAGTAACAGAAAAATTTTGGTGAGTGTGTAAAGGCCCATACCTTTGCACTCCCAAAAAAACTGACAAATAATTTGGTAAGTGAATTGGGGGCCTCTGGCCGAAAGATCTTTGAAAGTTTGAAAGCAACAGCATTCCTTTATTTTAATAAGGGAACAAGGTAATGTTAGCGTAATTATTTCGATAAGACGTTAATTTCCAAAAGAGATTAAAGTCAGTATCAACTCATTTACAATGGAGAGTTTGATCCTGGCTCAGGATGAACGCTAGCGGCAGGCTTAATACATGCAAGTCGTGGGGCAGCGCAGTGTAGCAATACATGGGCGGCG
>JAJPJP010000179.1 GCA_021324175.1 Chitinophagia bacterium | reverse complement strand
GTTTGGCCTCGCCGTTGAAACCAATATTGTCATGGTTATTTACCTCAATGACGCCATGCAACAACTCGTTGCAAAAAAAGGGAATTCAAGGGAGTTTATCACAAACATCGACCTGTTGGAGTATGTCTTATATGGTGCGGTAAAACGGCTGCGTCCAAAGATCATGACTGTAAGCGTATCGCTTTTTGCACTTGTCCCGATTTTGTGGAGCAATGGCGTGGGTAGCGATGTGATGAAACCGATTGTACTACCGATGATCGGGGGAGTGGCCACGTCTGCCATTTATGTGCTGCTTGTCACCCCGCTTGTCTTCTTAATGGCCAAAGAATTTGAACTTAGAAAATATGGAGCAATAAAACTCCAGGAAATTCAACATTAAGCGAAAACAACTTATATGAAAAAGTTCTTGTCACATATAATTGCAGTTATGTTTTTTTACCAAATACCCGCTGCGCAAACGCTGAGGCTGCCTGATATCCTGGATACCATCGCGCGTGCTCATCCATCCATAAAAATGTATGAGGCGGAAATCCGGTCACTCGACGCGGCAGCGTCTGGCGCGCAAAACTGGATGCCGCCGGAAATATCCTCAGGTTTTTGGATGACTCCATACAATCCAAATCTTTGGATGAAAGACGGCAATGCCAATACCGGCATGGGCCAATACATGATTTCAGTATCGCAGATGTTTCCCAACAGAAAGCTCAATGATGCAAATGAAAAATACATGCGGGCCATATCATCAGTCGAACTGGAAAATAAAGAATCAAATCTCAATGAACTGTTTGCGCTTGCAAAAAGCAGTTATAATTCGTTGATAGTTATCCAAAAGAAACTGGCATTGATCGACGATGACGACAGGCTCCTGCAACTCATGGTTACCAATGCCGAAACGCGATACAAAAATGGTCTTGGAAAGGTAAGCGCTTATTATAAGGCAAAGGCGGCTCAAGGCAACCTGGAAAAAAAGCGCATCATACTTCAAAATGAAGCGGTTCAGAAAAGGATTACACTAAACACATTAATGAACCGCGACAGGCTTTTCAATTTTTCCATTGATACGAATTACAAAATGGCAGACTATGCAGACAGGACATTTGACAATACGGTATTTTATTCAAGCCGAAACGACCTCAAAGGTCTGGATAAGAGTATTCAATTGACTTACCTCAGGCAAGAAGTAGAAAAGGAAAGCCTTCGACCTCAATTCGGCGCACAATTTTCGCATATGTTTGGATTTGGCGGCTTACCCGAGGAATTTACCTTGATGGCCACCGTAAGAATCCCGTTTGCCAATTGGTCTTCCAGGGAGAGAAAGGCTAATATCGAAAGCCTGCAGTGGAAAGCGGCGGCCTTGGAAAACCAAAAGCAAACAATGGCCAATCAATATGCTGGTGTGGCTTACGGGATCCAGGAAGATATTAAAGCCATCAAAAGACAGCTCGAAATTCTGAAAAAAGACATCATTCCTGCACTCGTGAGAAACTATCAAAGCACGCTGTTGGCCTATGAGCAAAATACAGAAGAGCTGTTTTCCTTGTACGACGCCTGGGAGACATTGAACAGCACACAATTTGAATACCTTGATCAATTGCAACAATTATTCGATAAGAAGGTTGACTTGGAAAAATTATTAGAGACTAAATAACCACTGGTGAAAATGAAACTGATCATCTATCTATCCGCTACTATGGCGTTGTTCGTTACCTGTAACATCCGGCAAAAAGACAGGATCAAAGAAGCAGCGCTGACGGACGATATTTATACCTGTTCAATGCACCCTCAAATCCAGGAGCATCAGCCTGGCGATTGCCCGATATGTGGCATGAAGCTGATTAAGAAAACCACCAAGCCTGGCGCCTTGGACCGTATCCTGCTCGAATCCCTTTTGAAACCTGCCAATGAGTTTGTGATTGCTTCTATTACTGTAGTAACCCCGCAACGAAAGAAAACAAATATGCCACTCACAGCATACGGCACGATCGAATATGATACAAGAGCAGCAGGTACAGTTTCAGCAAGAGTTTCCGGCCGGATTGAGAAAATGTATGTCCGGTACCGCTACCAACCCGTGGAAAGAGGGCAAAAAATAATGGATATATATAGCCCTGAAATGTTAACAGCAGAACAGGATTTGCTTTTCCTCTTGCACAACGATGCCGGCAATACTTCTTTTATCGGAGCAGCAAAGGACAAACTATTGTTACTTGGCATGAGCCAGGCGCAATTAGACCTGGTGATTCAAACTGCCAAACCATTGTATTCGATTAGCATATACAGTAAATATAGTGGGCATGTACATGATGCGGGGATGGTGCATGAGACCACCCAGGCGGCCGGTATGGGCGCTCCCGGGCAAACCACCCAGGAACTGTCTCTGAAGGAAGGCATGTATGTTCAGAAGGGGCAAACGCTGTTGATGATCATGGACCATCATATGGTATGGGCCGCGTTGCAGGTTTTTCCGACCGATCAATCATTGATTCAAGTCGGAAATGCTGTAAGCATTGTACCTGAAACCGATACAACCGTTCGAATCTTCGGAAAAATAGATTTTATCGAACCATTTTTCCGGGAAGGAAGCAAATCGATGACAACTCGCGTGTATTTCCACAATGAACATATGTTACCCATCGGCAGCCAGGTCATTGCCAATATTAAAACCAATGCCAAAGATGGCTTGTGGTTGCCTCGTTCAGCGGTGGTATCCCTCGGAATGAAAAGCGTGGTTTTTGTAAAACAAGTCGATGGGTTTTTGGCTCATGAGATAACCACTGGTCTTAAATCCGGCAAGAACATTCAGATTTTATCAGGAGTTAATGAAATAGATACGGTCGCCGCCAACGGGCAGTATTTGATGGACAGTGAAAGTTTTATTTCGACATCTTCAAAAAAATAAAAATGAATCGATATCCCAGTTATGCATGCTTTAATTCAGGCAATGGCTCCCTCTCATTTTCCCGGCTGCTGCCACTTTTAGTGTTCTGCATTGCATGTTCAATTGTCATGGTATCATGTAATCAATCGTCCACGAAAACGGTATCGATGACGCCCAACAATGAGGTGTATTATACTTGCAGCATGCATCCCCAGGTTCATGAAGACCATCCAGGGAAATGCCCGATTTGCCAAATGGACCTGATTGCTGTACCAAAAACCAGTTTAAAATCAACCAATGAGGTGCATCTCAATGAAGAACAGATCCGACTCGGTAATATAATGATCGATACCATCGCGGGTGGAAACATAGGCAACCGTTTAGTTTTGCCGGGCACGCTAAATTTTAATCAACAAAAGCTATCATCAATCAGCACGAGAGTCGACGGGAGGTTAGAAAAATTATATGTGAAAAAAACGGGGGATTATGTACGCAAGGGTGATCCGCTATTTGATTTGTACAGCGAGCAGCTCAATAATGGCAAGCAGGAATATATTGCCGCGCTCAAGCAGCAAAATGCATTTGGAAATTCACTGATCAATTATGGCGCCCTGGTCGAAAGCGCAAAGGGAAAATTGGTTTTGTGGGGAATGAATAGTGAGCAAATAGCTGGTCTTTCTCAAAGCCCGTCGCTATCTACAGTCACTACCTTTTACAGTCCTGAAAGCGGCTATGTCACAGCACTCAATGCGCAGGAAGGCAGCTTTAACGCGGAAGGGACTGCGATCATGCAGCTTGCTGACCTTTCAACACTCTGGGCTGAGGGGCAGGTATATACTACCCAGTTGTCATTAGTGTCGCGGAACAGCGACGTAACGATTCAAATACCTGGCCGCGGCAATCAAATAATCAAAGGCGTTCTCGAGTTTGAAAACCCGGAAATAAACCCCGCAACGCGAATTGGCCTTGTAAGAGTGACCATACCAAATGCAAACCATGAATTAAGCCCGGGCATGCCAGTTTACATTATAGCAGCAGGCAAGCAGCATCATTCCATTATTCTGCCCGCCGAGGCAGTATTGCTCAATAAATCAGGCGCAATTGCATGGATCCAGACAAGACCTGGCACCTACACGGCTCGCATGGTAACTGTCGGCATTATGAATGACAATTCTGTTGAAATACTTTCTGGCCTTAAGCCGGGCGATGTAGTGGTAACTAGCGGAGCGTACCTGATCAACAGCGAATATATTTTTGAAAATGGGGCCAACCCGATGGGAGCAATGGATATGGGAAAGCAATAGCTTATTGTAATGATCGGAATATTTTCACAAGTCGCCCATTAATTCAAAAAATATTCAACGGTACACATCCATTTTCAAATAGGGGTTTAGGAAAATTGCAAAGGGGGGGTTTTAGGACAGAAACCACATTAAACTGCCTTTTGCCCGGGCAAAAATAGAAGAGATAATACCTGCAATGGGAACAGGGAAGGGCGCAATTTTACAGCTTGACAACGTTTCCCTTTATTCAGAATTAATCTCAAGTAAAACATAATTGGAAACATTTTGCCTTTGGCTCAAATACCGGGAAACACTATCGACTAAGGCTCATGCATCTATCCCCGCATGATTTGAGGCATAATATGTTTTGACATATCCTAATATTAGTCTTACCTTTAAAGTGGCTCTTATAATAACCCAACCTACTGCCGGAGCCACAATTCAGCCACTTACACAGCGGATGAATTTTAAGATCAAAACCGACAATCAGGTCAAAGAATTGTCGGCAGTGCAGGTTTTGTTCCGAGATGACACTGGGCGGTTTATTGTCAGGAAAATTGACCGTGGTTTTTTAACTTTCGAAAACAGTCGGATCAGTTAATTTTTTTTATGGATTTACCTAAGTTCTCAAATTCAACAGCTCCCATTCTTGCCGTTCTGAAAAAAAGAATCAATGAATATTTTCAACGGGAAAAAATCTCGCCCACCGGTAATAGTAAGGTGTTCTTCAAAGCGGGAATTTTATCCCTGGTTTTTATACTGGCATATACTTCCCTTTTAGTTTTTTCAAGTCCATATTGGCTCGTGAGCATTGAATGCATTGTGTTAGGAATATTGACTGCATCTATAGGTTTTAATGTTATGCACGATGGTGCGCACGGAAGTTTCAGCAAATACAAGTGGTTAAATAATATTGCCGCTGCCAGTTTCGACTTTCTTGGAGCGAGCAGTCATTTGTGGAAGGTAAAACATAATGTTATTCACCATGCTTATACAAATATCGATGGTGTAGATGACGATATCAATGCACAGCCTTTCTTACGTTTGTGCGCCACGCAAAAACGATATTCAATCTACCGTTATCAATTTATTTATTTTTGGTTCTTGTACTCTTTGCTGTATTTATTCTGGGTTTTTTTTACGGATTATAAAAAGTATTTCACACAAAAAATCGGCAGCGTTTCTTTGCCAAAATTCACTTTCAGAAATCATATCACGTTCTGGAGTTTTAAAACGCTGTACATTCTTTTATTTGTAGCGTTGCCAATTTATTTATACGGTGTGATTCCCTGGCTGTTCGGTTTCTTAATTTGTACAATGGTAGCAGGGTTTTTATTAAGCATTGTCTTTCAACTGGCACACACAATTGAAGAGACAGCTTTCCCTGCAGTGGCGGAATCGCAAGGTAGACTGGAAGATGAATGGGCGATTCACCAACTAAAATCTACCGCCAATTTCGCTACCAAGAACAAATTTGTTACCTGGTGGCTTGGCGGCCTAAATTTTCAAATAGAGCATCACTTATTCCCTAAAATATCACACATCCATTACCCTGCTATTTGTAAAATAGTAAGGCAAACATGCGCTGAATCAAAACTCCCCTACATTGAACACAATAAAATTCGGTCAGCGCTGAGATCACACATTTTTTATCTTAAAAAATTAGGAAGATAGAGAGGCGTCGGCGACGTATTGAATTTCACAATGAAGAAGGGAAAAAATACCCGCGTTGGAAATTACGAGCGTCTTGACGAATGACTACGATCCCTCTTTTTTTCTCTGGCTTCATTTACTTCGATGGTCCGACCCGCGATCAGTTTCCCATCCAGTACCTGGATTGCCTTTAACGCAGCGGTATCGTTGCTCAATTGGACAAACCCAAAGCCAAGGCTTTGGCCTGTCTCACGGTCGATGATCACTTTGGCAGAGTCCACCGTCCCAAATTCAGTAAAAAGTCTCTTCAGGTCAGCATCCTGTACGCTAAATCCCAGGTTGGATACATAGATGTTCATGACAAAAAAATAAAGATTTGAAAATTTCACTTGAGAAAAAGCAGGTGTAAAAAAAATATGCAGGGAAGAAAAAGAATACAATTCGCTTACAAGAGCTATGAACTCAAATTATCGCAACGAAGTTACGATTAATCTTTTGAAAGCCGACCATGCTTTTTCCCTGAGCAGAATGCGGCAAAGATGCGAAAAAAGGAAATTGGGTTTCAATTTCGACCTTGGAAGGTCATTTCAAGCGATGGTGAAACCTAATTTTTGGTACCCTGGCAAAAATGTGATAACTTGGCTTGGCTAGTTTAACGAATTACACTCCTCCCTCCGGTTAAAATCTTCGGAACTGAAGGCCGATCTTATCAGACGCAGGATTGCAATTTTACCAGATAAGTTGAATTCTTTGCAAATCGTGAACTAACGTGTTCATGTTTCTACATTCAGTAATCTGCCGTTCGAGAGAACCAATCCAGCCACAAATAGACAAGGTCTGGGCAAAAATAATGGCGCCCTCGGTGTCAAAAACTGACTTTACATTTCCGGGGACGTTTTAGGTTTTTCATTCTGCTTAAAACAATTTTTTTATGGATAGCATTTTAATCGCCGATGATTCAGCCGAGCTTCTGGAAATGATCAGGGCCATCTATTGCAGGCGCAATCTTTCCATTTCTAAGGCTTCATCAAGGAATGAGATTTTTTCCATGATAAGTCAAGTCAAACCTGATCTCGTCCTGCTTGATGTCCATCTGGGTGAAGAGGATGGAAGAGGAATTTGTAAGGAATTGAAGGAAATGGACGAGTACAAACAAATGCCGATTATACTAATGTCTGGAGATCACGAAAAATTGACCAATCATCACGAGGTTTTGGCCGACGATATCTTGGAAAAACCATTCCGAATCGAAACAATTCTCTCAAAAATTAAGGCTGTAACTGCAAACAATAAACGGGTTCTAAGTTAACGGCAACGACGCCCGGTTCACTGGCATTACCATCATAGATTAATTTTCAATTTAATCTTCCAGCATAAAAAACGATATCATCATTTCTTCCTGGTCTGGTAGCATTCTCCAGCCGTTTGTAAGATCCCGTCTGCGACAAAAAAATTAAAAATCTGTTTCAGTGACTTGAGCCCTCAAGCCTGCAGAAAATGAAAGTCCCATTTTACGTAAAATGCGCGCTTATAATTGAATTTATTCAAAGAGTCTTAGATAAGGTTCAAAAATAAATCTCCGATATCGCACTGAGTCACTCATTTTTTTAGCCCGTTGTTACCTTCAAAAGCGCTGACAAGATCATTTCGGGCTTTGGTGCTGAGCCAGAATCCCGGTCGAATCATAAAAAATAATGGTACCGAATTCACTTGTATATCAGGAAAAGGACATTCTCCAAACCTTTTTCAAATCGCAGAGATTGTACGATTTCCTGTTTGTCGGAAAAAAGTGAATTCAGTATGATGATATCGGGTTGTGCCACGATCGCCTTTTCCACCATTTCCCTTCCATTTGATTCAACCACCTGGTACCCTTTTGTCTGCAGCACTTCGGCAAGGGATCTCACCACCGTGGAATCCTCGTCCACAACCATGACCTTCTTGCTTGATTTCCCCTGCTCAAGCAGGTTGCCCACCTCAGCAAATAAGCTCTTGGTATCAATGGGTTTTGTTAAATATCGATCCACTCCAATCCGAAAACCCCGGGCCTTATCCTGAACGACCGACAGGATAATGATGGGAATATTCATGGTATTTGGATCGTTTTTAAGAACGGCAGCCACATCAAATCCGTTCATTTCCGGCATCATGACGTCCAGGATAATCAGGTCCGGATGGTTCTGCCTGATCTTTGCCAGGGCCTCTTTGCCATTGGCCGCTTCTTCGACGTTGTACCCGGCGTCACCCAATTCCTGGCGCAGCAGGGAGCGGATCGAGTCGTCGTCATCAACGACCATGATGTTTGCATATTTTTTTGAGATATCAAACTGCGATTGGGCAACATGCTCCTTTAACTGTTTGACCAGATCATTCAGATGAATGGGTGTAGTCCCATTGGTTTTTTGGGCGGGCAGCGCAAACAAAAACTTACTTCCTTTCCCCACCACACTGGTCAACCAGATGCGCCCTCCATGATGTTCGATAATTTCTTTGCAAATGGGCAGCCCAAGCCCCGTGCCTTTTGGTTTGTCAGTCAGCGTGTCTCCTGCAACCTGTTTGAACTGTTCAAACACCGCATCGTAATCATCGAGGGCTATGCCGATACCAGTATCTTCCACACTGACGACGACTTCGTTATCGTTTCTTTCCGCCCGACAGAACACTTTCCCCGTCGGAGTGAATTTTACAGCATTGGATATAAGATTCACCGCGACCTGTATCAATTTGTCTTTATCCCCTTGTATTGGAGGCAGCGAAGGATCGATAAATTTTTCAAGCACTAGACTCTTTTGCTCGAAGAGCGAACTGGTGGCGGCAATTGCCCTTTCCATAATTTCCTGAACCGAAACGGTCTCCATATTCCATTCCATCTTTCCCGCCTCAATCTTTGCCAGGTCCAGGACATCATTAATCAGATTGGTCAGTCTCTCTCCTTCACTGACGACCACGGTCAGGTTTTCAGAGACCTGCTGCATACTTTTCCCTGTCCTGGGATCGGCCAGGCTGGTTGCTGGAAATATTCTTTCTTCCAGGCGTTTTTTTATGATTTTGGCAAACCCGAGTACAGAGGTAAGGGGTGTCCGGAGTTCATGACTTACCGTAGACAGGAACGCGCTTTTTGCCTGATTGGCCTTTTCAGCGGCTTTACTCGCGTCTTCAGCCTGTTGTTTTGCCAGTTGTACTTCTTCGAAGAGCCTGGCTCTGTTGATTGCCGTACCCACAGAGGCTGCGATGGTTGATAAAAGGCGCTGATCGCTTTCTGTAAACCGGTTTTCCACTTCGGTGCTTTGGACACTCAGAACACCGATAATCTCATCGCCCACCGGGATGGGTACTCCCAGGTAGGAGGCGGATGGAGCTCCAATGCGCTTGATTCCCATTTCGTGGGTTTTGTTACCTGTATCCTTATTGAGCAACAGGGCTTCTTTGGTCAGGATGATCCGGGAGGTGAGCCCCTCGCCTAGCTTGAGCGGTCTCATGTTGTCTCCGTGCTGGTAAGGGAATTGGATCAGCCCGGTCGTGGAGTCATGGAGGGCCACATAAACGATGTTTGCCCGGAAAAGATCCCTGACCTGGTCCCCGACAAGGTTGATGATTTGATTCACGTCCAGCTGCAACGCCAATGCGTGACTAATCCGGTTGACAGTGGCGAGTTCATTGGCCCTTTGTTTTGCCTCCCCAAGTAGTCGATTAGTTTCGTCAAAAAGACGGGCGTTTTCAATCGCGACTCCCATGCCATTCGTCAGGGTAGTAAGCACCCTTACGTCATTATCTGAAAAGACGTTTTCTCTCTCTACATTTTGCAAGCTGATTGATCCACGGATGGTATCTGCGACGACAATCGGGACAAAAATGGCGGACTTAGGCGGCAAACCTTTGCTCACCCCCGCTCCCCCGAATTTTTTAGCCATTTGCTCATAGTCATGGTTGATCAAAAGAGGTTGCCTCGTGTTGATTAGTTGTCTATTTGCCCATATGAGAGGTCTCGGATGACTGTAAAGGCGCTGCCCCCTTTCGATCGCAAATTGCCAGAGTTCGGTCTCTGCCCTGAGGTCAAATGTTCGGATAATGACGGTTTGGGTGTCAAACAACTCGCACAGCCGGTTCCCGACCAGGTCATAAATGGCCTGCATGTCCATTTCGCGGACGAGTCCTTCCTGGACGCTGTTTATCATGCTCAGTTCGGCAGTCCGCTGCTCGGTTTCCTTTAATAGCCGGGTGGTTTCTTCAAACAGTCTCGCGTTTTCAAGCGCCACAGTCATGCTGTTAGCCAGGGTCTCCAGCAACCTGATATCCGATTCGCTAAATGCATGCTCCTGATCAACGTTCTGCAGACTGATATATCCTTTGACCAGGTTTGCAGAGAGCAGAGGTACGAACAACAAGGACTTTGGCATCAATGTTTCACCGATCACCCGGACGCCAAATTGATTTCTCGCCTGATCCTCGGTTTCAATGTAAATATTTTGTCTTCGATCTATAATCAACTGGCGGATCCCGTCAATCGGTCTGTCTTCGGGATAAAATCTCTCACCCCTTTCGGCAAGGTAATGGAAGTGCTCCTGTTTATTCTTTAGATCAAATCCGGCGATGATGATGGATTGGGCCTTGAAGAGGCGGCCCAGCCTGTCTCCGACCAGATTGTAAATCCCCTTGATGTCAAGCTCGTGGGCAAGACCTTCCTGGATATTGTTGATGACCCCCAATTCGGCCGATCGTTGCTCGGTTTCTCTGAGCAGCCGGTTTGTCTCATCAAACAGCCGGGCATTTTCCAAGGCGACGCTCATGCTATTTGCCAATGTGGTCAGGAGGCTTATATCTGAATCGCTGAAAGCTTTTTCATGATCCACGTTCTGAATGCTGAT
>JAJPJP010000164.1 GCA_021324175.1 Chitinophagia bacterium | reverse complement strand
TAGCAGAAGATTTGGAAAGATGTGTCTGTTTCCTTCCTATGCTTAGAGGTGAATATGGCAGACGTTTTGAGTCTGATGAGGAGAACTCCTTTCCGCCTTATCAATTCTTGGAAACAAAGAAGAGGATTGAAGCTCCTGGTTCGAGCTTCAATATATTCGTTTGGGTTTCCCCAGAGAGCACAAGAACCGTCAAACCTTCGCAGCAAAATTTTATCAAGTACATTCGGAATAACATTACACGGAATATGATGTTTTCGAATAGTCATGGGCCAATGCAGCTTGTGGATGACATGCGGGTCGTTATTATGAAGCAGGATGCGAAGGTTTACGATTCAAAGGATACTGACATATTTTTTATTTTTAACCAGCAGGACGAATATGAAGCATTGAAAATTGTGGACAAGATCAGCCTTGAATTGCCTGTGGAGACGATGAATATCCTGCCAGATGGCGAAGAATCATATCGTGAAATGTCTTCACAGCAGATACCAAAAAGTAAACTTGCAGTGGTCTATTTCAAATACGCTGCTGATTGGGCCTTGCCGTTTATAAAACAAATCTGGAAGCAAGTGGGTGGAGCTGCTTCTCCGACGCCCATGTTTCTGGTTGGTGAAGATGAGCCGCACACCAATCTAGCCCGCAATTTCAAGGCGCCAAAAGTGATTTCTTCGATTGTGCCCAGGGAAACAATTCCTGATGAAGTAAGAAAAGTGTACGACAAGTTGCAATAGCAAAGCATTGGGAAAGAATTCAGAAGTTTGGGCAGATATAAAAAAGTAATTGATTAGCCTTATCACAATTTGATGAACATGATGTTTGAATCATATCAAATTTGCCCCTATACCGGTTTGAGATCTTTCACGGAAGAAGAGTCTTTATATTTTAAGGGCCGGGAGGACGACATCGCACGTGCTACAGAACAATTGCAGAGAAATAAATTCTTGATGCTTACCGGTGCGTCGGGTGATGGAAAGTCATCATTAATTTATGCCGGAATTATCCCGAGCGCCCGGTCGGGTTTTCTTAGATCAAAATATTCTTCATGGTCCGTTGCGGATTTTCGGCCAGAAAGATCACCTTTTCAAAATTTATGCAGAGTCATCGCTCGCGAGCTTGAAATTAACAACGAGGAAACTGTTGCCGCAGAATTGAATCATGGATTTTCCGCCTTAGTTGATTTGTATAAAAATTCGAAAAAATATTACGAGTCTGTTCCGGAAAACCGGCGTGAGGCGAATGACAGCGATCAAGCTATTACGAGAAGACGCGCTTCTAATTTATTGGTGCTCGTCGATCAATTCGAGGAATTTTTTACTAATCCGGAGAATTACAAGAATGGTGTGCCTTCCAAAGAATCCAACCTCGTTCTAAATATACTGCTCGAAACGGCTCGCATTGCTCTTGATGATGATCTTCCGATTTACGTGGTATTTACCATGCGTTCGGATTATATCGGGCAATGTGCTGCATTTCGTGGTTTGCCGGAATTTATTGGCTTTTCCCAATTCTTCGTGCCGAGATTGAACAGAACGCAGCTTCAACAAGTGATTGAAGAGCCCGCTACCTTAAGTGGCAACAGCATAACCAGGAGACTGACGGAAAGGCTAATTCATGATATCACGGAAGGCACCGACCAGCTCCCGATCCTCCAGCACGCGTTAAGTCAAATTTGGGTCGCAGCGGATTCAGGCAGGGAGGAAATGGACCTTTTGCATTACGCCATGGTAGGTGGAATGCCGCCGAATGAATTGCCCGATGATCATGTTTCAAGATTCACGAAATGGTTTGGATCCTTGCCACCGGAAATTCAGGCTTATTATCATAGCCCGAGTTTACAAAATGTTCTGGATACGCACACGAACAAATTATATGGCGGAGCTGCGAGCTATTATATGGCAAAAATGGGAAAGACTCTTTCTGCAGAGGGTGCAAAATTGATTATCCGAAATGCTTTTTCGTGTTTGACCAAAATTGACGAGAGCCGCGCAGTCCGAAATCGCATGTCGCTAGAAGAAATCAGCAATATTCTGGGGCAACCTGAATTTGATTCTACTATCGTCGGCGAGGTGCTCAATGCTTTCAGAGAGCCTGGAAATACATTCATTCGCCCTTTCATTATCGTCGAGAATCCCGAAAGTCAAAAAATCAAGCCCGGACAAGTGCTTGATATAACGCATGAAAGCCTTATCCGCAACTGGCGCCATCTGGGTCAATGGGCAAAGGAAGAATTTGAAAGCTATTCCGTATTTCTGGATTTCGAGCGCCAGCTGGATCGCTGGGTTCGGAGCAGAAAATCTAACTCATTCCTGTTATCAATAGGTCCCCTGACATATTTTGAAACCTGGTACAAGAAAGCTTCGCCGAACGAATGGTGGATTGCCCGCTACCTCCCGGGCAATATGGACAAGCAGCGAAAACTTGAACAGGCGCGAATAATTCTTCATAATACGCGTGAATTCCTGAGCAGCAGTGCGAGGAAACATGCAGTTGCAAGGGCAATAATCCGTTATGGAACAAAGCGCATTGCATTAACACTTGGCTTCCTGGCATTAATCGTTTTGACGTCTTTTGTCGCGAAGGATTACCTCCGAAAACAAAATTCAAATATCCTGAATTCGATTCATAACCAGATGCTTGGTCTTGCAGCAAATCCAAAGGTAGATTTGGGAACCAATTGTTTGCTGATTTGTGAGGAGTTAAAACTTGGTAGCACAACCATAGACGAATTAGACAGAAATATAACTGACACTGGACAAAAGATCGACATCCTCACCAATGTCGCGACTCAATTAATTATTCAAGGCCAAAATGAACCTCATTTACTAATCTTTGAATCCCTGAGAAAGGTTGATACGATCTTGCAGATGCGGAAGGTGCCAAGCAATAACCCCGACCTTCTGTCACGTGAGTTAGCACAGATAAATAACTTTAGGGTTGCATTGGAATTTGCCTACTCGAACAACGCAGACCGCCAGATTGATTCCTGGCGCGTCCAAAATGCAATTCGCTCAGCACGGTGGTCTTATTATGCCGTTGTAACCCAGCCTGGCGGTTATAGTGACATACAAAATCTTAATCTCGCGATCGAAAACGGGATCAATTACCATGTATTTACCGAGGTCGAGATTCAAAATCTGCTGAGGATAATGAGTCCTTTGGAGATTGGATTGAAAACTCAATGGTTACATTCGAACTATGCAGCCGATAAAATACTGGTTCGCGGGCTGATCGGTTACGGAATCGAATTCAACGGTCTTTACCAAGAACTTGCCTATATGTATGCAGCGCTCGGTAATTCGGAAAAAGCGCTCCAATGTGTTGATTCCTTGATACAATATGGCAGGCCTTACTACGAAGGCGATTATTCGACCTGCGCGGACAATGCTGCAAATATCGCGTCAGTCTATTTTACAAATAATAAAATTGAGCAGTTGGACTCGTTTATAAAGGGCTATTGCGCGAGAAAAAAAATAAGTTACGAGGAGTTTTATGCGCATCTTCTGGGTCGTATGCTCCCCAGCGTTACAAAGACCTCGAACGTCAATCTTTTCTGGTGGGCAAAAGCGAAAAACAACCTTAATTTAAAATTTTGTGATAAGAAAGAGGTCAGGTTTTTCTATAAAAGGTACAGGCAAAGCATCGAATCAACCATAAGCAATCCAGACGAAAAAAATTTACTCTTTGCAATTTCTTATAAGAACGAAGGGATACAGGAATCAATGTTGCCTGGAGATTCGGAAAACGGCATTGAATCGCCTTCGAAATTGTTCGACACAGCGATGGTATATTACGTATCCGTTGGCAATTCTTATCTTGAACATTCAACGCATATTACGAGTAGCGGCGGAGGTGATGAAAAGGTAGTTCCTGAAAAATATCTTTTCCTGTACCCTGACTTGAAAGTCTCTTTCAATCCTGATGAACCTCGAACCTTCTTTTATTATGCTTACACTGATATCTTTTTTGAGTACCTAATGGCTCATAGCCTGTTTAATAAACTCTATCCAGATCCTCAGGAGTTAGGAATCATTTCAGACTGGTTTAAAGAATATAATGCTAAAAACTTTGCGGGATATGCCTTGTATGTTAAACCCATCCGGTATCAAATCTTGCAGGGACTGGACAAATACATGAGCAAGGTCCCATCGTCCGAGAATATAGACCTTAACCTAGAATATCTTTACACTGGTTATCAAGCCCAGTTGGCCGGCGATTCCTCGGCAGTTTTCCAATACTATAGCAAAATTCAAATAAAGAATTTTTCAAACATTTTGCAAGAAGGGGAGTTCGCCGGTCAAATAGAAGACCAATCGTTACGAATGATAGGATATGCCGTGGCAGGATTGTATAAATATCGCCACTTTGATTTGGCAAACGAGTTTGTCTGGTTTTTTAAAAACCCAATAAATCGTGCATCGCTATACAGCTTCGCCGCACTTGTATTGCAAAATCGGCATGAGGTCAGCAATGTAATTAAAGTCCTGCTGGACTCAGCGCGTGGTCAAATAAAACTTGTTAAGTCCGTCTCGCAGGGGCAGCCGGACAAAACGTTACTTGCCGCAGCGCTGATTTTATACTCTCCCTCGAGCGACCTTGAAGAGGCGTTAACCGTTATTAAAAATATACCCGAAAAAGCTGATGCTAGAAGAGAAATGTGCAAAGCATTTGGCTTCAGCAGGGAGCTCTTTAAGGCCACTGAAAACATTTCTCCACTGATTTCAGGAACGGATTTGGCGTTCTATGATTGGTACATAATAAACGGATTTACCTCGTCAATCAAGGATGACCAAAGGGAATGGACCACATATAGCAACAATTATTATTCACGAAATATTTCATTCATAAGGTATATTAATGAAAATAACTGAGAACGATAATATATGCCCCTATCCAGGTTTACGGTCTTTTACCGAAGAGGAGAGCCTTTATTTCAAGGGTAGAGACCTGCAGGTGGATCAAATAGCTTCGCTGCTTGAACAAAACAAATTCTTAATGGTCACCGGTGCTTCTGGGGAGGGCAAATCGTCTCTAATTTACGGGGGCTTGATTCCAAATGCTCGCGCCGGTTTTTTCAGAGCCCGATTCTCTAAGTGGATCGTGGTTTCCTTTCGCCCGGAACGAAGTCCTATTTCAAACCTTTCCGGTTCTCTTGCGACCCAGTTTAATCAACAAAAAGCAACCGTCGAAACGGAGTTGCGACGTGGTTTTTCTTCGCTAATCGATCTGTACACAAATTCAGGGTTTTACGTAGCTGACGACGAGGAAGGCAGGCAGACCGGTGAATTTGGAAACAATGAATCTTGGCGAAGGGCTGCCAACCTGTTGATTTTGGTTGACCAGTTTGAAGAATTTTTTACCAACCCTGAAAATTTTTTCGACGAAACGCCTTCAGATGACTCGCAGATAGTTATTAATCTAATTCTTGAAACGGCGCGCATATCTATAAAGAGAAATCTGCCAGTGTATGTCGTCTGCACGATGAGATCTGACTATATCGGCCAGTGTGCCGCATTTCGAGGTCTGCCTGAATATATCGGATTCTCGCAATTTTTTGTTCCGCGCCTAAAACGAAAAGATCTCAAACAGGTAATTGAAGAGCCGGCGTTGCTCAG
>JAJPJP010000328.1 GCA_021324175.1 Chitinophagia bacterium | reverse complement strand
TACCCGCTTGACTCATAAAGTTGCTTATTGCCGAATTCGAATAGTACCTTATTGGCAGGTAGTTCCATAACCCGAGCCACTTTTTCGACTTGGGGGAAATCCTGCACCAGGCTGTTCGCGAAAACAGGCGCAGTAACGGCGAGGGTTTGGGATCCTTCAGCATTGGAGTATTCGTCATTAATACGGTAAATCCTTTCATGATCCGGTAAAAATTTGTCGAATAGCATCTCATCCCGCACAAACAGGCCAATCATTATGCAAGCTGTCAACCCAAATGAGAGCCCGAAAATATTGATTAGCGAAAATCCCTTGCGACGTTGCATATTTCTCACCGCCGTCTTCCAAAAATTTCTAAACATGGCTTACTATTTTTTTCATTAGATGCTTTAGCAATACCCGGCCGTATCGGTCTGAAGGCATATTGCCAATCTCCCCATGGCGGCCACAAGGGCCGCGATAGCAAAAAGAACATCATTCGCTGCGAAGACTTCTTACCGGGTTCGCAGTAGCCGCGCGGACCGCCTGGAAACTTATCGTAGCCAGCGCAATTCCTATTGCCAGCAATCCTGCGCCCAGAAATATCCACAAACTCATCTGGGTCCTGTAAGCAAAATCCTGGAGCCAGCCATTCATAATAAACCAGGCAATCGGGCTTGCGATAACTATGGAAACAAGCACCAGTTTTACAAAATCTCTTGATAACAGGACAATAATGTTAGATACGGATGCACCCAGCACTTTGCGCACACCAATCTCCTTGGTTCGTTGGGCTGTCGCAAACAGCGACAAGCCAAGCAATCCCAGGCAAGCGATAAATATGGCAAAACCGGAAAAAACAGCGAACACTTTCCCAAACAGCTGGTCATTTGCATATTGCTGGTTATATCTTTGATCGAGGAAGAAAAAGTCAAAGAGATTACCGGGGAAAAATTCGTCGTAATATTTCTTAATCTGGGCAATGGTGGAAGGAAAATCTGTGGAACTTACTTTTACCGATATCATGCTGGATGTACTGTAGGCCGGCATAACCAGGGTTGGTTCGATCGGGTAACGAAGAGACTTTTGATGGTAATCGTTGATCACTCCAATGATATCCCATTTCTGATCTCCCCTGAAAATCCTCTTTCCAATCGCATCACCAGGAGCGGCAAAACCCAAAAGTCGCGTTGCACTCTCATTGAGAATAATATTATGGAGTTTACTGAAATCCGGATTGAAATCACCGGGCGAAAAGTCCCTCCCTGCCAGAATTTTTAATCCATAAAGCGGAATATACCCCAAGCTTATCGCCGTATGTCGCATGGTGAAGTGAGTCGTTGCAGGCTGGTCTGCTCGTCGAATACTAAAACTTCTTCCCGTCTCTCCACCTGGTATGTTCCAGGAGTTGGCTGCACCAACTATACCAGGAATCTGACTCAGTGCAGCCGAAAAGCTATTCTCCCTGGTGATAAACGTAGAGTCCCACGGCGTAAATTCCGGCGATTTTACGACCACCATTTGAGAAATATTGATGCCCAGGTTTTGGCGGCTTACATATCGCATTTGGCGATAGACAACTAAGGATCCAATAATTAGCGCAATCGTAATCGCGAACTGGCCGATCACCAATGCTTTCCGCAAAACGATTCCCTTCCCAGTTGAAATGAATTTGCCTTTAAGCACAAGGACAGGCTTAAACGAAGAGAGAATAAAGGAAGGGTAAAAGCCCGAAATGACAATTCCCGCAGCAACAAGTACGATTAATCCCGAGGAAATGCTAAAACCATTCAACCCTCTCAGAAAGAGAAACGACAAGGATAATTCATGCCCGACCAATTGGTTAAATGAATTTTGCGCCAATAAAACCATGACCACCGCGACAGCGAGTGCAATGAAATTAATAATAACCGACTCAGTCAGAAATTGCCTGATTAGCTGATTTTTTGTGGCACCGGATACTTTTCGAATACCTACTTCCCTTGCGCGCTCCATCGACTTCGCAGTGGCCAGGTTTATATAATTTATCCAGGCAATAACGATGATCAAAGCCGCAATAATCAAAAGACCCCAGACAACGGTTGCACTCGCGGTGTCCCCAATCTCATATTCGAAATCAGAATATAAGTGGGCCCTCGATAGTGGTTGCAGATAGAATTTTTCGAAGCTGCCCGACACCTTGTTCCCCTGAAAATGACGCTCGCTAAACAGTGAAAATTTCGCTTCGAGGGTCTTGTAATTGGTGCCTTTCCTCAATTTGACATAATGCCAAAAATCAGAATCGGTAAAATCGTAATTAGCTTCCTTCCATGAGCTTTTCCCTGTATAAAGCGTAATGAAAGATGCGAGCATGTCAAACTTCAAATGAGAATTTTCAGGCGCATCACGAAGAATGCCGGTTATTTTATAGGGGACAGAATCCTGTCCAATTGTAACCTGTCTGCCAACCAATGAAGCGAAATCATTTTCGCGAATCGAAAAAATTTTTTTGGCCGTTGTCGCAGTAAGTAAAATTGTATTGGGTTCAACTAAAGCCGATCGCGAGTCACCGCAAATAAACGGGTATGAAAACATATCCGTGAAAGAATTGTCCACGAATTTTAATTCCAGGTCAGCTATCTTTTTATTTTGATAGGTTATAATCTGGCTGCCCATTGGTTCCACCCGCGTGTGATCAACTACTTCAGGAAAGTCATCCTGCATCGCTTTCCCTATGGCAGAATAGGTAATTGTTCCGTGCTGAATTAATTTTCCATTTTGAAAGCGGTCATTGTAAACCCTGTAAATGTCCTCAACATTCTTGTTGAATTGATCATAACTCAATTCAAAACTGACATATTGTAAAATAAGAAGACAAGCAGCCATTCCTATTGACAAACCCGCGATATTAATGAGAGAGAATATTTTATTTTTCATCAGGTTTCGCCAGGAGGTCTTCAGATAATTTCTTAGCATACCGGGTCTTTTAGTCGTTTGGTGAAAATCCTTAGGCTAATCCCTATGGCATTCGATTTAGCGGATCACCACCAATTGTGTGCCGCTTAAAAACTCGCTGATTGACAACATTCACAAAGAGTACTAATCTACGAAATAATTCGTTTATGATGCAAAATATTTTGGGTTTTGCTACATCCTGGTTAAAGTAACCAATAGGCGGAAATTGTTGCTCTCACCTTCGAAAAGTGAATAAAAAAGGGAAGGGCGAGTAGAAGTAAGCCCTATTTCGCAGTATTCCATTTAAACCAGCGAATGCCTAAAGTGGAAAAAAGCGCGGTATACGCAAAAGCCAGCGCCAGCGCCTTGGTCGCTTCGCCGTCCCAGGACTCGGGATGCATGCTTGACGAAAGAATATGTGCAACCACACCATATGGCGACCACCGCACGATTTGGCCTAAAGTTTCCCCCAAGGCTCCGAACGCGCCAAACAGCCCAATCATGATAAAGAAAAAATAAACCAGGCGCGATGTTGAACTCACCGTTTCGGGATTTGTGATCATCCCGACGATTGCCTGACCCAAACCCAGGTACATGGCGCCTCCTATAAAGGAGGCCAGTATGCTCATGATATAGGCGCTCCTTCCCAGCGAAATATGGTCATATTTATATCCTGCGAAAAATACCGCCAAGATCATGATCACAATCAGTGCCAGCTGTACGATCAGTCTGCTGGTCATAATTGACCAGGATGGCACAGGCGCCACGCGAAGGCGTTGGAATACGCCTTTGTCGCGATCGCGTGCGACCGAATTTGAATAGCCCATCAGGCCGATGGCAGTCAGCCCGACGGTGATACAGTTCGATAACGCGAAAGCGCCGCCGAATTTCTCGATGAGCCCTTTCCAGGAAATCAGAATAATCACGGGCACCAAAATGACCATAATGACTGCCCGCCGGTTCCGCCATTGCGTCGTAAAATCTGCGCGTAACAGTGACGACAATACCTTGGATGTCGAAGGAATAATTGTTTCCATAACTTTTTATTTAAGCCCGGACGGCATCCCCGGTTAAACCGATAAAGACGTCTTCCAGCGTTATCTTTCCCTTCCGGGATGCTCTAATCACCTCTGCATTATTACGATTGTTGTCAATGATCTCTTGCGGAATGCCGGTCACAATTATTTTCCCCTGGTCAATGATCGCAATCCGGTCACAAACCGATTCGGCCTCCTCCATCGAATGCGTGGTAAGGATAATTCCACGACCTTTTTCTCGCAACTTTTCCATTCGTTCCCACAATTTTCTTCTGGATTGAGGATCAAGCCCGCTGGTGGGTTCATCGAGCAGGACTAAGCGGGGGGTGTGTATCAATGCTATGGCAAGGGAAACGCGCTGCTGCTGGCCTCCTGAAAGCTGCCCAAATTTTTTAGTGGAGGAGTCGGCGAGGTTAATGGACGCAAGAACTTCGCCGATTTGTTCATTCGACATGCTCACATTGTATATGCCCGCATATAACCTGATGATTTCCCCGACATGCAATTCGGGCTGAAAGCTGGTAGATTGAAGTTGCACCCCAATGTTCGCACGCGCATGCAGTGGTTTTTCCCTGATATCATATCCGGAAACACGGATTTTTCCAGACTCGGGTTTCAGAAGCCCCTCGATGGCGCTAAGTGTGCTTGTTTTACCCGCACCATTGGGGCCAAGTAAACCGAAAATTTCGCCTGGGTGCACACTGAAGGATACGCCACGAACGGCCTGGATATTGCCATATCGAATGTTCAAGTCTTCTACAGCTAAAATGGCGCCTTGAATTAGGTTGTCCATGATCGGCGTTTAAATAAACAATAAGATTCTTGAGCGAAGATATTGAGTCATCCCTTTCTGATCAAGCTCTTTACGATAAGGCAGGGTAGATTGCCGGTAAAAGGCCTGACTACCTCGGCGAGACGCGATAGAATTGCGCCACTCTGCACAGTTCAACGAAAATCAATTGCCAAATTCGTATTTTTAACGCCACCTTGAAAATTCAGTTCCTTTGGTCCCGGAATTCAACCATTGACTCATGACCTGGAATCAAATTATTGATCCCTTCGCCAGTCACTTTCTATCATTGGTTGTTGCGCTCCTGCCGATTATATTCATTTTCTGGGCACTCATCATTCTAAAAATGAAGGGCCATGAATCCGGCATCCTCGCATTAATTATTGCACTGGCAATAGCGATTGGAATTTACCGCATGCCCCCTTCCCTGGCGGTACTCTCAGTAGCGCATGGCGCCCTATACGGTCTTTTCCCGATCTGCTGGATATTTTTTTCCGCGATCCTTTTGTTCAATATTACAGTGGCAAGCGGAAAATTTGAGACCATAAAAAACTGCATTGCCTCAATTTCTCCGGATATCCGATTACAAGTGATCCTGATAGCCTTTTGTTTTGGATCTTTTCTGGAAGGGACTGCCGGATTCGGGGCACCAGTCGCGATCAGCGCCGCGATACTTTGTCGCCTCGGCATGGAACCCGTGCACGCAGCCGGCCCTTGTTTGCTCGCAAATACTGCGCCCGTCGCATTCGGTTCAATTGGAATTCCAATTACCGTCGCTTCTCAGGTTTCCGGCCAGACAGAGCTTTTGCTGGCCAGGATGGTCGGCAGAACAATGCCCCTGTTATCTCTAATCATTCCGGCTTACCTGACCATCCTGTACGTAGGTTTTCGACTTGCTCGTGAAGTTCTGCCAGCGATCCTTGTCGCAGGCCTGTCTTTTGCTTTCTTTCAGTTTTTTGTTTCAAATTATTTGGGACCTGCTCTCCCGGATATTGTAGCGGGCATTGGGTCTATTCTTGCCCTTTGGGCATTTCTTCGGATATGGAAGCCAAAAAAAATATTAAGCCGGGTTAAATTGCCGGAAGATGTCGTTCCGGGGAAATATTCGCTGGCCCAAATATTAACAGCTTTCGCGCCTTTCATCACATTAACAGTGATCGTCATAACCTGGGGCCTTGCGCCGGTAAAAAACTGGTTGAATTCAAATGGTTATCGCGAATTCCCGGTGCCATATTTACATAATCGAATTCTAAACATCGACGGCAAATGGATACCCCAGGTATTTAAATTAAATTTCTTGTCGGCTGCCGGAACTGCAATATTTATTGCCTCAGCAATCAGTATACCGGTCGTCGGCCTAAGTATTTCCGATGGCATGAGAATTCTTTACAAGACGATCAGGCAACTGGCAATTCCTATCCTGACTGTCGTGACCATATTGGGTTTTGCTTACCTGATGAATAACTCGGGGATGACGCTAACCATCTCAAAAACATTAGCAGATACCGGAAAATGGTTTCCCTTTTTTGCACCGGTGCTCGGATGGCTTGGCGTTTTTATTACTGGTTCCGATACCTCGTCAAATGCCTTGTTCGGCAAACTACAGGCCGTGACTGCCACGGGAATAGGTGTAAACCCCGTGGTTACCGTCAGCGCAAACATATCGGGCGGGGTGGTGGGAAAAATGGTTTCTCCACAGTCGATCGCAGTCGCAGCCGCGGCCGGGAACCTGGTTGGCCAGGAGTCCACCTTGTTCCGCTATACGATAAAACATAGCCTGTTTATGCTCTGTTTCATATGCTGTCTGGTGATCATTCAGGCATATGTCGTCAAATCTGCTGTACCCCAGAATGACGCGAAGAACAATTTGAATCCTGGAAGAATGGCAACAGGTTCATCTTCAAATAAGGAGTTTTGGATTTCGCATTCAATTTGGCAACATCCCCGAAGCACATTAGATTCAAATTAAACTGGTCAAAACGCAATCTTCAAACCGCATGTCAATGCTTCTTATTCTTCCCGGGATGGTTATCCATTCGGCGACACCACTTCATATGCATCCTGCCCATTTTCCAAAATAGGAGCAAAATAGGTGTTGTTGTAAAACAGCACAGACTCCCCGTTGAAGGTCTGCTCGATGGCTCCATCGGGAATCGATGTCACGACAGCTCCCGCAGGCGCGGGAATTACCTGGTAGCCCTGCTGAATTGCGGTATAAAAAACGCCGGCGTAATAATAATAGTAAGCATCCCCGACCTGGCAGGTTTCATATCCGTCCGGCAAATATCCCACTACAGCGCCTATTGGTGGTATGACCACGGCATAGCCGGATCCCTGGGGCAGATAGAAACATCCATCGTCATAATAATACCATTGATTATTGAATGCTATCCTAATGGCGTTAGCTGCCAGGGCGCTCAGGAAGAATCCTACAGGGTGCCAGCGGGGGCCCCAATAGTATGGATGATAAGGGTGGTAATAATATGGATGGTTTCCCTTAAAATTATTGGTATGGTAAATGTTGACGTGACTCCTGGCGTCTGCTCTTGGATTCACGGCCTCACGTTCGACAGGTGCAACATTTCTATTCGCTTCTATACTATGGTTGCCATAATTCCTGCTTCCTCCGTTGATTGTTCGTTCGGGCTGCACCGGCGCCGCCTGTCTGGCAACAGGTTGACTTCTCATTACAGGTGCAGAACGTTGAACCTCGGGTCGGGGCGCGGCAGGCCTGGAAAAGTTTGCATGGTTGAAGCGTTGCGCACTAGCCGGTCCGGATGTGCTAAGGAGAGATGCTGCCAATATAAATAACGGTGCATAGTACTTCATAAACCTGATTGAATTATTGGTTGATGACAACTTGTGTCATTTTTATTTTTTTTGCTTTTGGAGGTGCGCTGAATTCAAATAGGGCATCAGGCAAGTCAGGGTTTACTTTCCAATCCGTCAAAACCGCCTCATACTGTGGGTTCATTGGTTTGTTCGTATACACGATCACAATTTTGATTGGCAGGTAATAGGCATCGTTAGCGATCCAGAACTGAAATGTTTTGTCTTTGCCAATGCCTGCGATGTGGAAACACTCCATTCCCCTGACTTTCGTCAGGCCCAGGTACTCAAGGCCTTTCGAGTCTGCTAAAATATCGTCTACGAAAGAGGGATAGAAGATATCTGCGGCCGGGAAATCGATGCCGTAGACCCTGTTAATTGTATCGATCATGCTGACGATGGATGCCGGTGCCGTGACTTGCCCGTATTGATTGCGATCCAACGAATAGCAGGTTAGCGTTTTACCATCATAGGAAATGTACCGGGTCCCCTTGTCCCCCTCTGTACGGACCAGCATTTTGTCCGGGCCGTGAAGGAATAATTGTTCTTCATCGGCATGCTTGATCAAACCGAGCCG
>JAJPJP010000362.1 GCA_021324175.1 Chitinophagia bacterium | reverse complement strand
TCAATAATCTTATCAATGATATGACAGAATATAAAAATGGGAGCAATAAAATCAAAGTGACGAACAAGTTGCCAATAAAATCTTGAGAGACAACTTGCAATAGACTATAAAGAAGATATCTTAGAATTAAAGTTGTGCATGACAGAAAAAATATGCAAATGAAAGCTTCCCCTCCAACAATTCGTCAGGGTATCTCGCACTAGTCCCCATGTTCTTTTCCCCCTTTTTATATGAAATTTGTGACTGAGCGAGGGCAATTCCATCGGGTATGCTTTCCATCGGAAGCTTCTTCACCACTCAATAGGCTTCAACTTTTTCTAAGAAATATGATGCAATATATTAATGCTAAACCCATAATCATTGCCCCTGCTCCCGCAAACCTGATGTACCATAAAGGCTGCTTGGTCAATGACTCAATATCATGTTTTGAAAGACGAGTCTGATACTTACCAGACATAAGGGAAATAGCTATCCTCTTAACTTTCTCAGGTATAAATAGGCCGAAGGCTCCAAAAACCAGACATATTGCCGCTAGAAATATCGGAGTCATCACTAAAGTATTGAAAAAGCTAAATTAGAATTTATTTATTCCAAACGTTTCTAGGGTATGTATAATTGGATCTCACACCGATCTGCTGTCAATACAATCCGATTCCAGTTACAATTCGCATAGATCTACTTAAACTAGACATCTATCAAATGGTATAACTCTATCATCGGCAGATCAAGAAATAGCATAAATTGGGATTGTACAGGTTTATTCCAGCGGAAGGTCTTCAAAATAATAAGCATCATTGACCATGAAAGAATATAAAGTGGTTTTAATCTCAATGAGCGGCGTAAGAGTTTACAATAAAAAGCTTCTTGACCTTGGTTTGACATTGCCTGGGTTCGTTGACAGAAGTAAGGTGATTGCCAGTTTGCCAAGTTTGGGGCTTTTGACACTTGCATCTCATACGCCTGAAAATTGGGAGGTAGTATATAAAGAATTGGACGATTTCACCCAAGAGGAACTTGAAGCAATCGCCGGTCTTAAACCCAACGTTATTGCCTTTTCTTCGTTAACAGCGCGAATTAACGAAACCTATTTGTTATCAAAAAAATTTCATGACTTAGGTTTCACAACAATTATTGGCGGACTTCATGTTTCAGCATTACCGGAAGAAGGGATGATGTATGCGGACTGTATCATTCAGGGGGAAGGTGAAATCATTTGGGAAACGCTGCTGCAAGATTATGAAAACAATCAACTGAAGCGGTTCTATAGCTCCTTTACGAACACAAAATTTGCATTTCATATGAACGATTCAAAGATTCCTAAATATGATTTGCTCGACATTCCAAGATACAACCGATTGACGATTCAAACCACCCGGGGTTGTCCACTGCATTGCAACTTTTGTGCCGCTTCCCGAACGATTAGCTCGTATAAAAAAAAGCCGATCGAACAAATTGAAAAAGAACTGAACAAAATATTTGAGGTTTGGGACAGGCCTTTTATTGAACTTGCCGACGATAATACTTTTGTTGATAAACTTTGGTCTAAAGAGTTACTGAAATTATTTACCCATTACAAAATGAAGTGGTTTACAGAGACAGACGTTTCTGTCGCCTACGATCCCGAACTCTTGGAACTGTTGGCAAAATCAAATTGTGCTCAGTTATTGATAGGTCTTGAAACCAGCAATGCAAAAGGCCTTTTTGAAATCGATGCAGGGAATTGGAAATATCGGCAATTCGACAATTATCTAAAGGCGATACGTGACATTCAATCTTATGGAATTTCTGTCAATGGCTGTTTTATATTTGGCTTTGACACGGATACGCCGGAGACATTCTATGAGACTGAATCATTCATCAGGGAAAGTAACTTGTCAGAAGTTCAAATCACTTTGTTAACTCCATTTCCCGGTACAAATTTGTACAATAAATTAAGACAGGAAAACAGACTCCTGTCTGAAAACTATTGGGATAAGTGTACTTTGTTTGACGTCAATTTTGTTCCCAAACATTTCACAGTACCAGAATTGGAAAATAATTTTCAGGAAATGATGAAAAGACTCTATGCAGAAGACGTCGTAAAGGAACGAAAGAGAAAATTCAAGCAGACTTTAAGGAATAAATATAATTTTCAATCATAATGACCATCATTCAAACGACAATCCGGCTATTGACATTTAGAATAACAAGAGAGGAAATATTGCAATTTAATGTAAGACATTTTGTTTTCGGACTTTGTGGGACGTGGTTGGTTGGAATGGGAAGGTATTGGGATGACCCGCGCGCAAGCGTTTTACAACACTTAGGGATCGGCTCGGTTATCTACATTTTTATTTTGGCCGGTTTCATCTGGCTCATACTTAAACCTTATTATATTGAAAACTGGAATTATTTTACCGTGCTCACTTTCATTAGCCTGACTTCTTTTCCGGCAATTTTATACGCTATCCCGGTCGAATATTTTTTCTCGAACGAGAATGCAAACATCATGAATGTTCTTTTTTTAGCAATTGTTGCTTGTTGGAGACTCGGGCTACTTTATTATTTTCTCAAGCGTTTTACAGGGTTGAGTCGAAGTCAGATTTTTGTCGTCACTTTAATGCCAATTTGCTTGATCATTTCGACGTTGGCAATATTAAATTTAGACAGGGTTGTTTTTAATCTGATGGCCGGTATCAGGCAACCATCATCTCACGACTATTCATATTTCGTGCTTCTGATCTTGTCGTTTTTTTCATATTTCTTGTTGCCATTTTTACTAACCTTATACGGAGTTGGAATATATGAACGATACAAGATTAGAAAGAAGCACTGAACAAACATGACAAATTATCACCATCATCATTAAGATTGCAATCTCTCCATCACGGCTTGTTTATATAACCGTCCAATGGGTATTTCCTTTGCATCCAACTGAACTGAAAATCCGTTATAACCTATGATTTTATCCAATGCAACCAGGTACGACCGATGAACCCGGAGAAATAAGCGTTCGGATAAAAGATTTTCCATCGCATTCATTGATTGCCGCACCACGAGTGTTTTGTTACTTGCCAAAAAAACCTTTACATGGTCCTTCCATCCCTCCACATACGCAATATCATTCAAGAAAATTTTCTTCATATTCTTTTCCACTTTTATGTAAACAAAACCCTCCGGCATGGCTTTGCTTTCAGCAATTGCCGGCAGTGTTTCCAGCCCCATTAAGTGATTTAATTTTGTAATGGCTTTGAAGAATCGTTCAAATGAAACAGGCTTCACTAAATAATCCACAGCATCCAGATCAAAGCCATCAACGGCATACTCGCGGTAGGCGGTAACGAAAATTACTTTTGGGGGATGTGATAAATTTTTCAAGAACTGGGTACCCAAAATCTCAGGCATCTTAATATCCAGGAAAATAACATCAACCTGTCTTTTTTGCAAAGCATCGAGGGCCTCAATAGCATTTTTGCATTGGCCCACGATTTCCAGGCTGCTTATCCTGGAAATATAAGTTGCCAATATCTTTAGGGCAGGAGGCTCATCATCAATCACCAAACAATGAATTTTCATGATGCAGCTATTACAGAAAGATGCCTAAACCTGGGGAAAAGAAACATTGCGATTCACTCCGTTCTTATTTACATCGACCATTAATGAAACTACAAAAAAATTCCCTTCATCACTTAATTTCAGTTCGTGTTTACCGGGATATAAAATCGCAAGCCGTTTCATGGCATTTTGAATTCCGATTCCCCCATTTTTTATTGAACCATCCAGGTTTTTACTGTTTATCATTTTGCATTTTACCACATTGTCATTTGCGGCGATGTCTACACTTAGCCATGGCTTTTCTACTTGTTCAGATATACCATGTTTAAATGCATTTTCAAGAAAGGGGAGCAATAATAATGGTGCGATGAATTTATCTTTTATTTCGCCGTTTACCATCCAGGAAATGTCAAATTTATTTCCATACCGTTCTTTTTCCAAATCAATATAATTTTTCATAATCTCAATTTCTTTTTCGAGTCGAACTTCATCCATGTTACAATCGTAAAGCATGTAGCTAAGCAAAGAGGAAAGTTTTAAAATTAATGCCGGTGTCTTGGACGAATTTTCGAGCGAGAAAGAATAGATATTGTTCAATGTATTGAATAGAAAGTGTGGATGCACCTGGGCCTTCAGGAATTGTAATTCAACTGTCACTTTCTCCTTTTCTGCCAGTAGCCACTCCTGTTGCTTTTTTAACCAGTATTTAAATAACCTGAGGATGGTAATATTTGCTGCGGTTAATGTAATCATCAAATAGGTGCTCGACTGCCAGCCACCTTGCAAAATTGGATAAAAGTGCATGGCCTGCTGCGCTGGAATATATACATATACCCTATAGACGAAGTTAATCAGCAGCCCTGCGATGATCCACGGCAAAGCGAACAAAAAAAATTGAACATATTTCCCTTTTAATAAAAATGCCGGAACTATAGTATAGGCGATTGAATAACTATACAGAATATTCACGGGCAACCAAATAAAATTCCTAACCAGGTGTTCGGATAAGGCAACATGCAGTGGTAAGCGGGAATTGTCTGTTCCTATACTGCCGTAGCGTTCCATAAAACACCAAAAAAAAGTCCAGAAGATGATGTGCAGCGTCCAATAACAGATATGGCGCCTCAATCGGTATCGCGGTGAGAAAATAAATTCATTATAGTCGATTGTTGTCTTTGCCACTGTCCTGCACAAGTTAATAATTTGATATGGTTCCCCTTCTCGACATTTTCAAATGAGACTAACTACCGTATTTTGCGACGAACCACCGCTTCTGTAATATTAACGGCGTCTGCATCAATTGCCTGTAAAATTTCTTAAAACAAAAGCATCAGTCGCAAAACACTTTTAATGCGATAAGATCAATCTATCTTAGGCTTCACTACCGGGTGAACAAGCCTAGTCATGAAAACCTTCGATTCAGTGTGTCTTCAGGTCTCAACTCTTCCCTGTGAATCAGAAACGAAAGTTCAATTTTTTAAAATATCACTGTCGCTTATCATTTCTTCGCCAAAAAAACTTTGATATGAAAAAGCATCCGCGGGCTATGCCGGAATAAAACAGCATCATTACCCAACCAGGCTGATAGGAGATCAACCATTAAAAACTTAAGCTATGAAAAAAATACTCATTTCTTTTTTGATCGTGTGGGGTTCGGCAAGAGGGATATTGACAAAATTGCATAAACTGGTTTATTCAACCCTCCTGCTCACAACTTTATTTTGCGTTCTAAGTGAGTGTAGTAAACACCCGGGCCATTTATCGACAACCAATTACGTAAGTGCAGTTACTCCATCTTCAGGTACCCTGGGGGATACTATAATAATCACTGGGACCAATTTTAATTCTGAACCCTACCTGGATACCGTGAGCTTCAATGGAGTTTTGGCTCAGGTTGTTTCAGCAACTTCTTCTTCCATCACGGCAATCGTTCCACCTGGAGCCATGACAGGTTATCTTACGGTTAATGGGAAAAACTCCGTTGCTACGAACAAAACCATGTTCACAGTTATAAATGTCTACGTTTGCGGGACATTGTATAATGCGTATGGCAACCCAGGTCAGTCAATTGTATGGGAAAATGGAGTTCCGGTAATTTTATCAAGCAATTCGGCTTCGGCCAACGCGATTTCAGTATCTGGCTCCGATGTGTATGTTGCCGGAATTGAGGACTCGGGAGTTCTGGTAAATTTTTATTTAAACGGTGTCGGGCTCAATCTTT
>JAJPJP010000029.1 GCA_021324175.1 Chitinophagia bacterium | reverse complement strand
TTGCCAGTGAAGGATGCGTCGTACATTCAAAAAGGAATAGCGAAGGGAAATTGAAAAAAAGAAAATGGAACGACTTTTTATTTTCGAGGCATACAAAGAAAAATTAGCAGGACCTAAGAATATAGCCGGAGCCTTTTGGGACAGGACGGTAACCGGTATTGAAAAACAATATTGTTAATGTATGATAAGAGCCATACTTATAGATGACGAAATTCATTGCATCGATACCTTGAGCATATTGATTAGCGACTATTGCCCGGAAGTAGGGGTTATTGAAAAATGCTATTCAGCAAAAAGCGCCCTCGACGCGATCGAGAAAGCAAGTCCGGACCTCATATTTTTGGATATCGAAATGCCGGTGATGAACGGTTTTGAACTACTGGAGCAATTTAAACAATTCCCGTTTTCGGTAATATTTACGACAAGCTACGATCAATATGCGATTAAGGCGATACGCTTTAGCGCACTTGATTACCTGCTAAAGCCGATTGATCCAAAAGAACTCGTGGCTGCGGTAAACAAAGTGCGCTCACAAAAGGTCCTCCCATCCTCCGAGCAATTTCGTATGCTCATGGACCAGATACACCATTTGGACAGAGGATTCACAAAAATTGCTGTGACCACCACAGAAGGTTTTGAGTTGATCCCGGCGGACCAGGTAATTTGTTGTGAAGCTGACAACAACTATTCACACATTTATCTGAAAAACAAAAGAAAGATTACGGGATGCCGCACCCTGAAAGAAATGGAGGAGCAACTGCAGGATTTCGGTTACTTTATCAGAGTCCACAACTCTTACCTGGTTAATCTGAACGAAGTGACAAAATACATACGGGGTGAAGGCGGCTACCTCATTATGAATGACGGGTCCACCGTGAACGTGTCCCGCAGTCGCAAGAATGCATTAATGGAAAAGTTGCAACCCGGAAGATCATAAAATCTCCCAACAGGCTTCAACAGAAACTGAAACTAAGCGATTAGTCTAGCCTTTTCTTGGATTTCAGACGAGATCACAAGAATAAGGTCTTGGTTGCTTATGCTTTATTTTGACTTGCCCGGATCATTATTCTGTGCAAGCTGCCCTTCGGAATTGACAAATCAACTCTTATTAAGGTCATTCACTCAGTAGGAATTGCAAAGGCTCCTTAGCCGACCTAACTTGACGGTTGAACTGATAAATTTTCAACTTATACTTATAGTTATGACATACTTTATTTCAGGCAAGATTTTGGCCATCGGACTAATAACTTCCATTTTAATCGCATCATGCGCAAAAAATGGCGCCCAACCAGTTACTTCAATTTCCGGGCCCGAGCCGGCAGCGGCTGCTACTTTCACAGATACTATCGTCTTTGCAAGTAGCTGGATTAGCTTCACTTCGGGCAATTCGGCACAAGCTGGTGGAGAAGTTGAGAGTGCAGGCTGCTCTTCCTGCGGATTGGTGAATGTGCCTGATTTGGGCGCGAATGTAACAAATGGCGGCAGGGTACTTGTTTATGTGAAATTTGCAAATATTGACGGGTCGATTGAGATTCTTCCAACCGGGTCGATAGGCCTGACCGTGGAAAGCAACCTGATCGAGATATCGACGACGCACGAAAATTTTAATATTGCAACATTCAAATATATTCTTATTCCTTCGAGCGTATTGGCAAAGACAGCCAATCTTGACTTTTCCGACTATTATGCGGTGGTAGCTTATTATCAATTGCCAGAATAGTGGGTTAATTGTCGAGACACAAAGTGTAGATGTATGTAATTTGAAACCCTTGGATTTAAAAACGCAAAGGCACATAACCCGTCAATACACTTAAAGGAAATCTGGGACGACTGTCCCCACGCTGACCATACGCTGGGTATTCCGTGGCCATCTTCACAATGGACTCATCCACTGAATGATCTACGCTGTTCCTGAGATTGGGCTTTCTTCGACTGATCTCCTGAAGTGCGTTTTCACCACCGGTATCGTACAGTTGTTTTGTCCTGTAGAAGCTATCCCGGCTGTAGCCCATTCCTTTACAAGCTTCCGATACATTGCCTAAATGTGCTGCTAAATTCAGCAGTCCCACCCTGGTTTTAATTAATTTAGATTCCTGATTCATAAATCTGACATTTTGGGGTTGATTAATAAGTGTTGTTACTTAAAATTAATCCCAATTGTCAGATCACATTCTTACTTCTTCACATTATTTCAATAGTTATATCTGCTGGAGGGTCGTTTCTTATAATATTATAAATAACCAAATAATCCTGGTCCCGTCCTTTCTTTGGATAAATATCACCAACAAATTTGGGAGTAATTTCATCTATCTGCTTAAACCATGCTCCCCAGGTCTCATTTTAAAAACGATAATGAATCCTAAACAATTGATCTCACAACTAATCAGAAGTTTAATCGCATACAGATTCAAGAGCAGCACCCGCTGTGGAGCTTATCGAAATTGCAAAACGGGAATTGCGGGTTGGCATAGTGCACAGGCATGAACTGACAAATATTTTGAGAATAGAAAAACCGGAGGATTCAGTCTTATTGATTTTTTATGGCGTAGTGGTAAAGGTCAAAAGATACGCACTTAATTTAGCTGTATCCAATCCGCTTACAATGGCTGTTGCATAGGCAGGATAGCTTGGATAATTATGATTGTAAGGAATATTAATATTTAAAGTATCTGCCGTAATACTGGTGATTTTAAATGTATCGGGATAGGTTGAGTTTATTTCTACAATTGAATCGGGTAATATTTTCCAAGTTCCTGCATCAAACACAGTGTCATGGGAAGAATATAAAGTCCATGCGGTATTTGCAAATACCCAATATTGAGTATCAAAATAATTAATAAGATTTGCCTTACCTCCTTCTGCAAAAATCGTAACCATGCTTCCGTTATAGTTTGCCAACTCTTGCTTCAGATACCATGTGTTTACAATGCAATCCGAAGGATTAGCGCAAGTTGATGGTGGAGTTGTTGTAGATGGCGATGAATTCTTTGAACAACTAAGGAAATTAATGCATATAATGGTTATTGCAATAATTATAAAATTTGGAATCTTTTTCATAATAATGTTTTTAAAAGTCGTATTGTCTTTGTTGAGGAAATTATTGTGCCTTAGCTACTATTGTCCCTGAAACCATTTCTGTTGTCATAAAATCAGTTATTTTGTTGATGTGCATATAGAG
>JAJPJP010000138.1 GCA_021324175.1 Chitinophagia bacterium | reverse complement strand
TAATAGTAAACTGATAAAAAGAAATGAATTATGTAAAGTGGGGAGCAAGTAACATATTATCAGGAAAATAAACCTTTAAAACAATGCAGCGAAAGCTCCTCATTGAATTGGGTATAATTGCAATCATATTCTCTATGGAATTCTGAATACAGGTTGCTAATGATTCAATTGTCATCCAGGCATTCCAATTTCGGCCTCGGAAAACCAGACCCGGCTAAACAGAGTAATCCGGACGCGGATCAAACGTTCATTTGCTGTAAGATCGAGGCTGATTTCTGCCTCAAAGGATTGGATTTCGATCCTGGAAATGAATTTTCGGATTTGCCCGAACAATTTGCTTTCCTCGCCCAAAGGTCTTATAACGTCCATGTATGTCCTGAAATTACAGGCACTTATCTTGAACGATGATTGGGCTCCCTAAGGGCGATTCAGATAGGGAATCCAAGTGGAAAAATGAATTCAAAAATATTGTAACCAGCAAGGACGCGGCCCGCTTTACGACGCGCGCAAAACTTAAGATTTATTCACAGAGGTGATCCACCAGATGTTGCCGAACGGGTCGCTTATGCCGCCGCTTCTACCATATGGCTGATCTGCTAGCGGAGTAAGCGCTGCGCCGCCTTCCTCAATCGCTTTCCTGTAAGAAATATCCGCATCTTCCACATACACAAACATACTGTCCACCCTGGGCAAAAAAACCTCAGTCGCATCAGCAAACATCAATGTGCATTCGCCGATCATGATTTCGCCATGCATAATGGTCCGCTCATCCCTCATGTGTTTATGCGTCAGGCTTGCCCCGAAAACGTTCTGGGTAAATCGAATGAATTTCTCCGCTTCATGCACGATGAGATAGACCATTACTGTTTGGTAGTTGTCCGGAATTTTTGGATTCTTCTGCATAATTTGGAAGTTAAGGATTTAATTTATCAATTTCTGATAACCGGCATGCGTTACTAAGGTATATGTGCCGACCGCTGTTTTCTTTTTTGCCGTTCGATTTTTGGTCCATCAAGTTAGACTTTTTATTGGCCTGGTTCAGTTTATTCTCGACACCCGCTATAGCGCATCAGCAAAGGCGATACGAATGGCAATTTCCGGCTAACGGTTTGTTAAATTTGTTTGCGCTCAAAATAGAAATAATTATCTGCCTTAATGTCGTCGAGCGCCCTTTGTATTTTTAATTAAATTCAACCATGATTTTAACAAATAATGTGAACAACTAATATACAAGGGGGAAAATAATAAACGTAAATTCAAAGAAATCTTTTTCAATGAGTAGTGCGACAGGATCTTTCCAGCTGCCAGATTATGGACAAGTTCACACTCTCCATGTATTGAAATCCGGAGAGATCATCACGACCCTTGCAGAATTTGAGCCGGTAGAGCATCGTTTTCAATGGGTCGACAGGAAAGCAATTATACAAAGAATTCTGTACCACGAACTGTCACAGATAACGCCAAGAAATCAGTAATTGTTATTTATGAAGATGGGCAGCTTGTTCGCGAGCTTGTCAATGTTGAAATGGAATTTGTCCCCTTCCTGCTTAAATCTGCGGTTTGACAAAAGCTGATATATCCCGCGCCCTGCAAGGCTTTTCGGCAACAATTTCCCGCAATTTTTTTTTGGTTCATTTGTGCATCTAGTCGCGTCGATTGGTGGCCAGCGAGGGTATTTCTCTTGCATGGTATATTCTTTGCAGCCATCGTTTTATGAGCAGAATTGATTCATCAGCTAATCGACGTCATTTTTTTAAACAGGGGCTTCAGGCCGGTATCCTTACGGGAATTTCAGGTCTCGTATTATTTAGCGGATGTTCATCCGGCGCAGGAGAAGAAAAAAAAGTGTCTCCTCCTGAAGACCTTATGCAGGAGCATGGACTTCTCAATCGAATCCTCCTTATTTATGACCATGGTCTTCAACAATTGGCATTAGGTCAGAATGCAGACCTTTCGGTTCTTAATGCTTCAGCACAGATCATCCGCAAATTCGTAGAAGACTACCACGAAAAGCAGGAAGAGAATTACTTTTTTCCCCGATTTAAGAAGGCTAACCAACTCACCGGCCTGGTGGATACCCTTCTAGCCCAGCACAATGCCGGACGCCAAATAACTGACCAGGTGCTTCAGCTTACCAAAGGCATTTCGCTAAATGCCGCTGAAAATTCCCAGCTCGCCAATTTACTGACTACGTTCAACAGAATGTACCGGCCCCACGAAGCTCGGGAAGATACTGTTCTTTTTCCTGCTTTCCGGAACCTGGTATCGCAGCATGAATACGATTCCCTCGGGGAAGAATTCGAGGACAACGAGCAAAAACACTTTGGGCAGGACGGTTTCGAGACTATGGTGGACAGGGTCACTGAAATCGAAAAGAAAATCGGCATTTATGACCTTAACCAATTCACTCCGACTATAGCGCCGGTTTAACCATTCTGGCATTCAACTTCTGCGATATATGAATTGCGAATTGCCTCCTTACTAACGATACGGTCAGAATAAACGACATCGGGTGAGGTTCTTAAATTGTAATTTCATGCCCTGAACCAGATGCATATGAGAAAATTAATTCTAGGATGGCTGATCATTGCGCTGGCATCACCTGTCCTATCACAGCAGATCACCAACGAAGACTATAAACGGGCCGTCGGCCTAATGTGGTCCAATCTGGCAGGCCAAAAAATATTCAATCTCTCGATTCGGCCAGAATGGTTCGCCGACAGTTCTGGATTTTCATACCAACTCCAAAGTGGAAACGGGATGACTTATCAAAAATATGACTTTCGGACCGGCAAGTTGGACTCACTTTTTGATCATAAGCGCCTTTCGAAAGCGCTTTCTGAAGCTACAGGCTCAAGTGTCAGTGCAAAGGAGATCCGCCTGGGTTCGCTAAGATTTACCAGCCGGACCACCATGAGTTTTATTGTCGGCGGAAAAAAATTTAAACTTGACCTTTCAAACTATGCGTTAACAAGAGATTCAAGCACCGAGAATGATTTCGAATCCAAATCGCCTGACGGGAAATGGCTGGCTTATACCGAAAATTACAATCTTTTCATTCGTTCGACGCTAACTGGCGAAGTAAGGCAATTGAGCAAAAACGGAAAAAAGAATTACGAATATGCCAGTTTTTACGGTTGGGGAGACATCATTGAAGGAGAAAATGGCGAAAGACCGCGCCGGTTTGCGGCAACTTGGTCACCGGATTCGAAATGGTTACAGACAAGCATATGTGACCTCAGCAGGGGACAGAAAATGTATCTGCTCGACTGGAGCGTCGACAGCTTATACCGGCCACAGCTCCTCTCTTATTACCGCGCCTCTCCCGGAGACACCGACATGATTTATGATACGCCGGTATTTTTCAATGTGGAAACCGGTCAAGAGCTCGTGCAGAAAGACTTCCGCAGTGTGCAGGGGCATTCCCCCGAATATGAGTGGACTAAAGAAACAGGTATCGTTTATTCCGTTTATTTTCCGAGAGGTTACCACGATATTGAAATCTTTCGAACCGATCTTAACCATTCGAAAATCGAAAAACTTTACAAAGAAACGAGCGCTACGAATATTGACGGATTTTCTCACCAGCTCATTGAAGATTGGAGAAAAATTGTCCTCCTGTCTGAAAAAGACGGATGGCGACAGGTTTATTTGCTTGATTTGAATGACGGGTCCGTTAAATCCGTTACCCATGGCGATTACTATGTAAACGATGTGGAGATCGACAAGAAAAATAAAGCGATATTCTTCGAAGCGTCGGGCAGAGAGGCGGGGCTCAATCCTTATTTCCGGCTAAGCTATCGGGTTGGAATAGATGGAAAAGGAGTCAGGCTCCTCACGCCGGAAAACGCCAATCATGAAGTGTCTTATTCGCCCGACATGAAATATATGGTTGACAATATATCTTCACCAGACAGTCCGACGGCCAGCGTGCTCCGCGAGACGCAAACTGGAAAAATAGTCAGGGTACTGTCAGTCGCCGATGTGGAACAGTTGCGGTCTATGCACTACAGGTATCCGGAGACTTTTACAGCTACGGCGAGGGACGGCCTTACAACAATATACGGGGTAATCTACAAACCCACCAATTTTGATTCTCTAAAAAAATATCCTGTTATCGATCAAACATATACTGGCCCGCACACACACATGTTTCCGGAAAGTTTTGTTTCGTCATTGGCCCGAAGCAACCAGGCCCTGGCCGAACTGGGGTTCGTAGTTGTCACGATCGACGGCATGGGAACAGCCGGGCGTTCAAAAGCGTTTCACAATGTTTCTTACAAAAACATGGGTAAAAATTTGCTCGATCATGTTCTAGCAATTCGGCAGCTCGGTACGCGCTATTCATGGGTGGACACCACCAGAGTCGGAATATTTGGACATTCTGCAGGAGGCTACGATGCCTGCCACGCCCTGCTCGAATTCCCGGATTTCTACAAAGTCGGTGTGGCAAGTTCTGGCGACCACGACTTCCGAATGGAAAAGGACTGGTGGCCGGAAATGTATATGGGATGGCCCGTGGATTCTACTTACAATGAAGTATCGAATATTACGATGGCAGGAAGGCTGAAAGGCAAATTATTAATCGTACATGGAGGCATCGACGAGAATGTCAATCCTTCGGCGACTTTCAAACTTGCAGAAGCGCTCGTGAAAGCCAATAAACAGTTTGACATGCTGATATTTCCGAGCCAGCACCACGGGTATGCTTCCTATGTCAATGACTATTTTATTAAAAAGCGTTGGAATTATTTCGTCGAAAATCTGCTTGGCGCCAAGCCAATCTGGGACTTTGCATTGAAGTAGTGTTTCCTCTGGTGCCTTGTTAATGATCGGAAAATTCGATAGAAAAATTTCGACTCCTTGAATTTTGTCAAGATATTCGGGTACGCTAACAATCCGCCTTGCTAAAAAACAATACACGCATTAACCGTTTCAACAGGTTGCCTGCGGGCAATAAACTTCTGCTGGCCTTTGGCGCCTGTCTAATCACTTTTGTACTATTATTGGTTTCACAAATTCCGATGGAATGGATCACGCGGATCATGATCAGCTGGGACGTATTCAGCCTGGTGCTAATTGTCATGAGTACGATTACTTTTTTTACTATGAAATCACGACAGATCAGGCTGCTGGTCAAGAACCAAGACCCAAGCCGGCCGGTCGTTTTTTTTATCGTGGTGATTTCAACAGTTACCAGCCTGTTGGGTATCCTGATTTTGTTATTGAATAAGGATGAATGGATATTGAATAAATTTGTCGAAACGCTCATTTATATTTCGGGTGTTAATTTTTCATGGCTCCTGCTGCATATCATTTTCACTTACCGCTACGCGCACCTCTATTATGAAACGAGCATGGTTCCCGATGCCCAGTGCAGCCCAGCGCTGGAAATACACAATGAGCCGAATCCTGACTACCTGGACTTTGCCTATTTCTCTTTTGTGATAGGAATGACCTTCCAGGTTTCGGACATTAGCATTTCTTCCAGACAGATCCGGCGGCTGGCATTGCTTCATGGCCTGCTGTCCTTTCTATTCAATACCGTGATTGTTGCGCTCAGCATCAATGTGATCATCGACCTCAAATCCTAAGGCTTGTTCCTGACGAACCCCAAGGTTGAGATGCCTAAGGAACCGGGTATTCTGCCAATCATATGCGAGTTAAAGAACCTGAATGGTAATACTATTCATGTGAAATCTCAAATTCAGCAAAGACGAATTCTAAAATCCGAATGGGATGATGTTTCAGTATATTATATGCAAGTTTCTCTCCGCATTATTCGAAGCGTGACCTTATTAGCCTAAACCGATCGAAGTTTGATTTTTTCGGCCACCGCCTTACCGCTATTTAACGCCGCTTCAACCGTGCCAGGCCAGTGACCGGCATATATGTGTTCTCCGCAGAAAAAAATTGTTTTTTCGACCGGTTCAGTCAAGACTTTTAATGCGCTTTGAACATTAACGATGGGGTAGCTATAAGATCCCATCGAAAATTCATCCAAACTCCAATCATGAAAATATATTTCACGCAGGCTAGCGCGCAGGGAGTTTTCCCTAATATTAAAAATCTGTGCGATTGAGCGAATAGCGACAGCGGTCACGCCATCAATGCTTCGGTTTTTTATTTTTTGCGAACGCGGGCCGCCCAGCCAGCCGGTCAGCAGCGGAGTTTTTGACGGTAGTTGCGTCCACCAGACAGGAATATCTCCATTTCCAAAGACAAATCCGGCATGAGGATGCGTCTTTTGCCAGAACGGTCGTTGAAATTCAAGCATAATTTTGAGTGCATGGCCAAATCCCAGCGATAAAGCTGCATTTCGGTAGACCGAAATTGCCGGCTTGAAAAGAATTTTCGAATAGGGTTTCGGCGGGATGGCAACTATCAATTTGTTTCCAAAAAAAGCTTGGTCTTTTGAAGTAAAAACCTTCACTTCACCTTTACGCCATGCTACCGATTTCACCGGAGCGTCTGTTACGAGAGTAAAGTATTTCCGGGAACTGGATTTGTCAAGATAATGTATTAACCTGCCGTATCCGCCCTTTACACGGAACTGTTGATCTTCTTCGTGCTGCCATTCGTCGCGGATAGCCATCGTACTGGTTTTCCTGATATCTGCAAGATCAAAACCCTCGGCAAAACCGCGCGCGCTCCTGTATAGAGAAGAATGGTTCCCACCCGCAACATATTGATCGAGGAAAACCCTAAATGGGATATCATTTTTTATTCGACCCATGTCACGCATCAATTCGCCCCATTGCTTCGTCAATTGGTCCCATTCAACCCGTCGTTGGTTGTTCTCGTGAAACATTTCGCCACCGGATTCAACAAGTGAGATTTTTGCCTGACTGAGCAAAGCTGTCGTTAACGGCAGCTTGCCGTGCAAAAACTCCGCTCCCAATTCAATACTATCTGCGCCTGCTGTCGAGTCAACACTAAGTATCCTGCCCCCAATGTGCTCTTTCGCCTCCAGCAACGTCACGTGGTGGCGCGATCTTGTTAGCAGCCTGGAAGCTGCTAATCCCGCTGCACCCGCCCCGATTATAATAATTCGGTCCTCCATGCAAATTCAGTTCGTCCGGGCAAAAATGCGCTATTTTATGATTTAGTAAGAGGAAACACAGTTCTGGACATTAACTAGCACGAGGAGCAATAATAAAGGCGCACCTCGCAGGAGATACGCCTTTTAGGAACGTTAGTCCTTCATCTACATGTCTTCTTTTCAGAAAAAATCTCGATTAGTCTTCTCGTTCTTAAAGGTAACAAGCGTCAAAATCATGCCAGAATTTTTCAGCCGTTGGCAGGAAAAATGGGAAGTTATCCGAGCATTTTTTGCAACAAACGTTGTCGGAATTGCCCAGATTGAGGGTACCCGCCTCAGGATTTTTCAGCGTCTTATCGTCTCAAGGAATCTGCTCTCATCAACATCGAATCCTTCGCCGGGTTCAATTCTGGAAGATGGGCATTATAGGTGGCCTTAACAGACCCTATCGTTCCGCTATTGAAAGCATTTTTATCCGGGTTTGAAGCAAATGGGGATGTCGATTTACAACCAGGGGCGCTGGCTAGCACGGCGAATATTAGGACGAACAGACCCTTCATACTTGCGCGTTATATCTCATATTGAGCGAATAATGTGCCTATTGCCTGCCACTTTAAGCCGGAAGATGTTCGCTTCGCCCGGTGGATCGAATAAGAAATAGTAAGAGCGGTTAACTTTACTGCAGCCACCTTGTTATATTAGCTGGGCCCCCAAAACAATCTTTTCCAATTTTTCATACACTTCAGGAGGTAAATCATGAAAACCAATAGTTTTTTTTCTTTATTTGTATTTCTGGTCATTATTGCCATTGGCGTGGGTTTAGCTTATAGCGTATACGATCCCGCCAACCCGACGGCATCCACGGTTACCGGGATAGCCTTTTTCATTTTAGCACTTTTGGTATCGTCCGCTTTTAAAATTGCATCGCCCTGGGAAAAGGCAGTCGTTCTTAGACTCGGAAAATTTCAAGGCCTTCACGGACCGGGCCTCTTTATGATAATCCCTATTATTGATACCATTCCCTATTGGATAGATACCCGCGTGATTACGACGACCTTTAAGGCGGAAAAGACCCTCACAAAGGACACAGTGCCGGTCGATGTCGACGCTGTATTATTCTGGAAGGTTGTTGATCCCGAAAAAGCAGCGCTTCAGGTCGCTGATTATACTGGCGCGGTGGGATGGGCTTCGCAAACTGCGCTTCGCGATGTCATTGGCAAAACCGAGCTCGCCCATATGCTGGAGGGAAGGGACAAGATTAGCGAAATCCTTCAGAAAATCATTGATGAACGAACTGAACCATGGGGCATCACTGTCAATTCGGTGGAAGTAAAGGATGTTTTGATTCCAACCGGCCTTCAAAATGCCATGTCTATGCAGGCGCAAGCTGAAAGAGAAAGACAGGCCAGAGTTATCCTGGGAGATTCCGAAAGGCAGGTCGCAGAAAAATTTGAAGAAGCTGCGAGGAGCTACATCAATAATCCTGTGGCGCTGCATCTTCGCGCCATGAATATGCTGTATGAAGGCTTAAAGCAAAATTCGACAATTGTCTTAGTGCCGAGCTCAGCAATTGACAGCATGGAGTTGGGGAACCTGGCTGCCGTCACTGCACTCACCATGGCTGCTGGCAAGAAGACACTCGAACCACCAGCGACCTAAATTTTGAACTTCTGTCATTTGTCCCTACCACAGGTCCGTTTCTGATCTAAGGTGGGTTTTCACTGAATTCTATTAAGTTTGACCCATTGCAAATACCAATAGAATCCATAAGAGCATTTTCCGCAAGTTCAGAGTCGATGGGGACTCTCCACCCTTCTCAACTTAATATTATACGCGAGCATAATTGGTTCAATCTCTTTGTCCCGCGAACGATCGGTGGTCTCGAATATGATTTGCCTGAAGGCGTCAGGCTACTTGAGCAACTGGCCTATGCAGACGGAAGCCTGGGATGGGTAGTCACGCTTTGTGGCGGTGCGGCATGGTTTGTAGGATTCCTCGATCAGGCCCTGGTAAATACCATTTATTCCGATAATCATTCATGTTTTGCTGGTAGCGGAAGTGTTTCAGGAATTGCCCTGGCGATCGATAACGGGTACCTAGTTAATGGCATTTGGAGATATGCGAGCGGGTCGTTGTTCGCAACCGTATTTACGGCAAACTGCAGGCTCGAGGATACAAACGAGATAAGATCTTTTCTTTTTTTCTGCCCCGAAGTTACGATTCACCGGACATGGAACGCCATGGGCATGATTGCTACTGGCAGCCATACTTTCGAGGTCAGAAATATGCTGACATCGGCTAACCGGTGCTTTGAGATCAAACCCGAGGCGGCAGTTCTTTCACAAGCGATCTATCAATTCCCATTTTTGCAATTCGCAGAGTCAACTCTCGCCGTTAATATATCAGGCATGGCCATGCGCTTCCTCGAGTTGGCTGGTGCTTCGCAGACAGATTTGGCCGATTCAAGGCAAACATTCTATGAGGCACTTGATAAAGCCTGGAATGATATTAATAATCCCTTGCATTTGCAATCGCTTAGCGGGGCCAGCAGGTCTCTGGCTCACTTTGCGCGGCAAATGGTCGATAAGACTTATCCAAAATGCGGCATGTTGGCATCTGATCTATCAACGGAGATAAACAGAGTCTGGCGCAATCTTCACACGGCCAGCCAGCATACCCTGCTTGGCTGAGTCAGATAAGGTCTGTCTTTCGGGCTTTTTTTGGTTCATTCTTATATTTCAACCAATTTCCGATTCTGATTGATTTGATGTTCCCACAGTTCATCCTTATTAAAATCACCGTGGCTGAAAAGATAGTCAAGAGACCCGTGAGAAGGATTGCAGCCGATAACCCGAGATGATCAGCGACAAGCCCAGTCATAATTGCTCCGAATGCATATCCCGAATCCCGCCAAAAGCGGAATACGCCGAGGCTTTTTGCCCGGTCAGAAGGATTGGTATTCTCAGCTACCGTAGCAAGAAATGTCGGATAGACCATTGCCGTACCCCAGCCAAGTAAAATTCCGAGCACGATAAAATGTGTCATTGTAATGGCAAAGACCATCAGGATCAAAACGATTCCCTGGAGAAGCATGCCCAAAAAAAGTAGATCTTTCTTGCAGAAATGGTCCGCCATCCTCCCGGTGAACAGCTGCCCGATACCCCAAACTGCAGGATAAATGGCAGTCAAAATTCCTATTTCTTCCAGTGAAAATCCTCTGGAGGCAAATAGAATTGGAAATAAACCCCAGGCCATGCCATCGTTGAGATTGTTTACAAGTCCTGCCTGGGTCACTGATCCAAGGTTTTTGTTCTTCCAGGTGGTTTGCCAAAAAAAATTATCAAGTTTTGGATTGCTGCTTGTTTGGATTTCAGTTGCCATATGCCGGCTTGTGTCTTTCACGAGGAGCCAGCTAAATAAAAACCCAAGGACGGACAACACAACTCCAATATAGAAAGGAAATGGTCTTAGACTGTATAATGACGCTACCCAGCCTGTCAGAAATGCAACGACGGCAACTGCGACATAACCCGCAAATTCATTCAAACCCACGGCAAACCCTCGTTCCTTTTCGCCGACAAGGTCAATTTTCATTACCACAGTACTGCTCCAAGCCAAACCCTGGTTGATTCCAAGAAGGATATTTGCGGTAACAATCCAATCCCAGTTTTGGGCGAACATTAAAATAAATGGGACGGGTAGGCCAAATCCCCAACCTAAAGTCAACAGCGCCTTTCTTCCCATCTTGTTCGCAAGGACACCACTGAAATAATTGGTGATCGCTTTACTGAGGCCAAATACGACAATAAAAGAAAGCACAGCAGTCTTTGCGAGTATGTGGAAATAGTCCTGGGCGATTGCCGGCAGAATACTTCTTTCCAATCCCACCATGCCGCCCACAAAAGCATTAATAACAACAAGGAGGCTAAATTGCCTCCAGTTTGCTTTGAGCCCGAGTTGCACACCAGTCATGCCGCAGGGTTTTTTGATTTATTCAATCGTTCCGCCAGAAACGCCGCATGAAAGTAATAAATTTCAGAATTGTTGATTTTGATTGATAGCTGTGTTTTTTGGGGCTTGATTATCCTCTGAGCGTAAAAAAACTGGCGCATTTGCGCCAGTTCGTGTTTCTATAAACCTTGACTTATATTCTGGATGCCCCTATTTTACCGCGCGGATTGTCCGCCCGTATTCATAGTCTGATGAAATCGTTTTGGCAGCCTTGAGATAGGCAGAACGAATATTTTCCGAACCCGGCATCCTTGATGCAATGTCTCTTAGAACTTCCCCTTTTTCATAATCAGCGCCCACTTTTTCACTTGCGCCGATCAAACTGATCCAGTGAGCATCACCTTTGATGTCGGCCTGAGCAAGTTGTTTCAGCACACCAGCCTTTTCAAAGTCACTTCCAATGCTCCCGACAGCCGCCAGGGTCTCGTTAAATTCTTCGTCAGGTATCGACGAATCTTTCAAAATTTGTTTGAGCACGCCCGCCTTTTCGTAGTCGCCCTGAATATGCGTGGTCGCATTCAACATATCAACAAATTCGGAGGCAGGAATTTTGTTATTACTAAGGACCTCTTTCAGCACGCCCGCTTTTTCATAATCACTTCCAAGACTTGCCACTATTGCCATCGTCGCTTTAAACTGGTCTTCCGGAATCCTGTTGTCTTGCAGGATCTGCTTAAGGACTCCTGATTTCTCGAAGTCACTTTGTATTCTTGCAACGGCGCGTAGCAGATCAGGAAACTGGGTGGGGGTAACGCGGCTGCCCGCCAATACCTCTTTGAGCACGCCCGCCTTTTCGTAGTCGCTTCCGATGCTGTTAGCAACGTCCAGAACAGCAGAGAACTGTTCAGACGTCAATTCCTGCCTGAGGATAGCTTTGACTGCTTTACCTTTTTCAAAATCAGAATTAATGCTTTTTACCGCCCCAAGATATGCCTGGGCAGTGGTAGGATTACTTAAATACTTGGAAGAAAACTTACCAAGTAATTCACCTTTTTCATAATCGGATTGCATGAGAAAATGAATATTGTCCGCGATTGTCGTCATATCGGTGATTGTCAGCGTATTCGTCTCCAGGAGAAAATCGAGATATATCCCGCGCACGTAGTCAGTTTTCATATTTTTCACTTCCACGAGGACGGCACCGCTGCCGCCTTTTTTGTAAATCCGTGCTACCCGTTCCTTGGCTCCCACGCCATACTCAATCATAACTTTGATAGCATCAGCCAGAAAGGCCTTTTCCTCAGCATTCAATTCGGTTTTCTTGTCACCATCATTGAATTCATAAGTAATCTCGCCACGCGAATCGGCATTCACTACAAGTTTTTTGCCGTTCTTCTTGTAACGGAGATATCCATCAGGAGCTAAGGAAGCGATTGCATCTTCTGCATCGTTGAAAGCAATATCACCTGTGTATACCAGGCTCAGGGATAACTCATCATCGTTAATGGTTACCGAATGTTGGTTGCCATTTGAGCTTGTATTGTAAGAAATCGAACTTTTTTTCTGTGAATAGGAAAAAAGCATGCTGCAGGCCAACACGGCGGTGTAAATATATTTTCTCATGCGAGATTACCTCCAAGTTACATGCCGTTTGACATAACATTGATTTACAATTTGCTCTTAATGAGTTTGCCAGGCCTGAGTCCGCAAATGATACACTCCCGTGTGCGGTTTTGATACATTTGACTCGCAACAAACCGGTCAAGGCGGTTTTGGCATTTTCGTTAGCGATGAACAATCCATCTTTCCGATTTTCAGATTTGCTACACATGACGGACAGAATAGCGATAAAAAAGCAACCGGAATACTGCAGCGATGCCTCTGTATTTTTTTAACGAGAGAAGAGACTAAAATCACCGCGGCGATTCATTAATTTTGGGAGCGCTAGTGCTGTTGCAGCATGAAAAAGGAGGCTTACATGAAACAAGGAGTATCGACTGTGGGTATTTATATTTTCCTGGCCGCGATTGCGGGGATTGGATTAGTTCATTTGGTAACTGGCAATTTCCCGGCCGGGCTTGAGCCAGTATCGACGCGTTTACCGTATAGACATATTGTAGCATGGGCTGTCGGAATCATAATGATAATGGCCAGCGTCGGCGCCTTGGTTCCACAGGAAAGGCGAGCCTCCTATGTCTGCCTTGCGGCCGTGTTTTTTGTTTTGCTTATTTACCCTAACGTGGTCAAATTGCTCAAGGACATTCATGACGGAGGCCAATGGACGGCCGTTTTTGAAACGCTATCGCTGCTTTGCGGCGTGCTTATCTTCCGCCACTTTTATAATCAGGATCCCCTGATCTTCATCGCGCGAGTCGCCTTTGCGCTGGCGCTGACCGTTTTCGGGATACTCCATATTGTATATTTTGATTATATCCAGACGCTTATTCCTTCGTGGATACCTTTCCCCAAATTTTGGGGTTGGGTGATACCCGGCGTTTTTTTCGCGACTGCTTTGGCCTCAGTGGTGAATATTCGCCTTATAACCGGAATATTCGGGCTGATGTTTCTATGCTGGGTCATCATTCTGCATATGCCTAGAGTAATATCAAGTCCCCATGTCGAACCCGAATGGACGAGCCTTTTTGTAGCACTCGCAATGGGTGCTATTGGATTTATGCTGACAGGCAAGAAAAATGAGGAGCAGAAAATTTCGCTTAAGGTCTTGTCTTTTTACCGGGCAAACAAGCCTGGCTGATCAGTCATGCAGTATCTCCTCAATCAACAGGTTTGTCTAATTTTTAACTTTCACCGGATAGGGCGGCCTGACGGGGTCAGCCTGCGGATTTTTCCTGAGTTCATCAAGAGCAACTTCGATCGCTCTCTCAAGTTGTGGATCTTTTCCTTTGATTACGTCCGCCGGCGTTTGCTCTACTTCAATATCGGGAGAAACTCCGACATTTTCGACGACAAACCCATCCTTAGTCCAAATTCCAAGGTTAGGCGCAGTAACACCTCCGCCGTCCAGAAATTCAGGGAATCCCAAAATACCAACCAGGCCTCCCCACGTCCTCGTGCCGACCATGGTGCCTACCCCAAACTTTCTGAACATCCATGGAAGCATGTCGCCTCCCGAGCCTGCCGATTCGTTGATTAACATCACTTTTGGTCCCTGTATTGAAGCGCTTGGTGATTTTAAATCCCTGCCGTAACGCATGTTCCAATAAGCTTGTAGGGGATTGCGCAGCAAATTGATGTAGTAATCGGCAAGTTGACCACCCCCGTTAAACCGTTCATCGACGATAATTGCTTTTCGATCTGCCTGTGGATAGAAATAACGTTTGAAATAATCGTGGCCTAATTTTGCAGTATTCGGTACGTACACGTAAGCCACCTGGCCCTTTGTAGCCTCAGTTACTTTTTGCAGGTTCATCTCAACCCAATCGCGATTTCTCAGGTCAATCTCATTGTCAATCGGCACGACCTTTACGAGTCGCGAGTTTCCATAATCAGGACTGGGGCTAACAGTGATCTCAGTTAATTTTCCTGCAGTATTTTCAAAATATTGGTAAAGTTCATTGTTCCCCGTTATGTTCCGGCCGTTCACGCCGAGAAGGTATTCACCCTCTTTTACATTAACTCCTGGTTCGGTAAGTGGTGACCTAAGGTTTGGATTCCAGTTCAGTCCGCCATAAATTTTTTTGATCCTGTAACGATTATTCTCGATTGTGAAGTCCGCACCCAAAAGCCCCCCGCCAACCAATTGTGGTTGGTAAAGTTTATCACCTGGCGATGTGATTCGGTGATGGCCTACACTTAGCTCGCTGCACATCCACTGGATTAAAAGATTAAGGTCATCCCGACAGGCAAGATCAGGCAGGAAAACCGCATATTTTTTCTTGATGGCTTTCCAGTCATTCCCGTGCATGGCAGGATCATAAAAATAGTCACGATTTATTCGCCATGACTCATCAAATATTTCAGGCCACTCCGCAGTGGGATCGATTTTCACCTGGATCGCCGCGGTATTGAGCATGCCTTTTCCCGGCGCTTGCTTTTCGCCGGCATTTGTTATACCCCAATTTCCGTCTTTTACAAAAAGCATCTTTTTTCGATCAGCGGAAAGTCTGAAGCCTTCCATTGGCATCACTTCTTCATCTTTGCGGGTCTTAAAACTGAATTTGTGTAAGACGTTATTGCCATCGGTGCCATATTTTATAAAATAGACGGCGCCGTCTTCGCCTGCTGCCAGGTTTCCGTAGTTACCTGTGCCTACCGGGACATTAACGATGCGATTTTGTATACCATCCCAATCGATTTTCAAATCATGAAGAATTTCGGACTTCGGCGCATCGGTCATTTTAGATTTATCTGTTTTGGTTTCGGCTTTTGTCTGATCTTCTTTTTTGCCCTGCTCTTCGTCGCTTTCTTTGACGAGCGGTGAGATTGTCTGGTTTTTTAATGTTACCAGATATAGTGAGTTCGTTATACTGAAATCGTTGTTTGACTGGTCAAACCAGTTGACCACAGGACCAGCATCAGTAGACGCAAGGAAATAAATATACTTTCCATCCAGGGAGAAGCAAGGTTCTGACGCATCACTGAGTCCATCAGTGAGGCCAAAGGATTTCTGTTGCTCAATGGAATAAAGGTAGATCCGTTTGAACTGAGTAGATGTCACCTTAGTATAGGCCAACCATTTTGAATCCGCCGACCAGTCGCTAATGAGATCGCGGAAAGCGCCTCCCCCGTAATAATCATCTGCATCAATTTTGGCCGCATTTCCAGTGGCCAGGTCAAGGAGATATAGATCACGGCCATTGTCCACATAAGCAATCTTTTTGCCGTCCGGAGACCAGGAAGGATGAGCATAGAAACCGGTCCCGGTAAGCTTATAAGTTTTGATTGTACCTTTTCCATCCTGCGGTTGAATAAGCAACTGATATTCGCCGGATGCATCAGAGAAATAGGCTATTGACCGTCCGTCAGGAGACCATGCAGGGCTTTTTTCGTGAACGGCAGTCGTATTGGTAAGGTTACGATAATCACCCTTTTCGGCCGGAACAGTGATTATCTCGCCGCGAAAATCAAGGACGACCCTTGCGGCACTTGGTGAAATATCAATGTCACGAATATATTTATTGCCGTTCGCATATCTTTCCCTTAATTCGAGAAGATCGGCCGCGATCCCAATCTTTAGTTTGACGGTGCTGCCCATTACAGGATCATAAATATGAAGAAAACCACCCTGCTCAAAAATAACCTTGCCACCTCCCGCCGAGGCGTTTAAAACGGGAAAATCTTTGAAGTCTGTCAGCTGCCTCGCCTGTTTGGAAGTTCCGTCGAAAGCAAAAAGGTTGAATTCGCCATTGCGATCACTCAGAAAATATACAGTTCCATTTATCCACATCGGTTGTACATCGTTGGAGCCACCTTCCGGTTGCGGAATCTTGGTGGTGCTCCGGTCAATGAAAGAAAATTGCCAGACCTGGGAAATAGCACCACCCCGGTAGTGCTTCCATTCTTTGAACTGGTCAGTGTAAGGAGTATACGTCATTGATTTGCCATCGCTCGAGTACGCCGCCCAATAAGCATTTGGAATCTCCAATTGTGTAGCAGGCCCACCGGTAATCGGAACCGTATAGAGCTGGAAATACCGCAGCGTAAAAGTGTTGCGTTGCGAGATAAACAGAACAGATTTTCCATCGGGTGTGAACCCACGAACGATATCAGCTGCCGGATGCCAGGTTAACCTTTTTGGAATCCCTCCTTCAACCGGAACCAGATAAACGTCAGTATTACCATCATACTGGCCTGTAAATGCGATCCATTTTCCATCAGGGGAAAATACAGGATTCGATTCGATACCCCCGGCGACCGTGAGCCGCCTAGGATCCGATCCGTCGAGATTGGCTACCCAAAGATCTTCCGCATAAATGAATGCAATGTGATCTGCACTTATCGACGGTTGGGATAACATGCGGGTATCCTTGGTGTCGATATCATTTGAAAAAGTGAAAGCAGGCAGCATAATGAATTGCAGTAGCAAACATATGGCAAGGCGTTTCATTATAAGGAATTTGGAAGGGAAGGTAAACAATTAAAATATGAGGAAAATTCATTTAACGAACCGCGTGAGCAGGCCATCCGTGAGACAGAGTTCTAATTCTCGGTCGTTTATTTCCGTTAGTATCCGGGGCATGCGTCTTGCACAAAGTCATTGAAAAGCCGGGAATGATTATTTTTGAAGTTCAAAAAACCAGCTATGGCCATCCGCATTTTTGTTACAGGCGGCACTTTCGACAAAGAATATAATGAGCTTACAGGCGAACTTTTTTTTAAAGAGACGCATCTTCCGGAAATGCTTAAGCGTAGCCGAAGCACGCTGGAAGTGACAGTTCGCACGCTGATGATGATCGACAGCCTGATCATGACCGATGAGGACAGGGAGCTTATAGCCCACCAGTGCCGGGCGGCAGATGAAAACCAAATTGTAATTACACATGGCACCGATACGATGGCAGTGACTGCCTCAGTATTGGCGGAAAAAGTGCGCGGGAAAACAATCGTGCTTACGGGCGCAATGATCCCCTACAAGTTCGGCAGCTCTGACGGTTTTTTTAATCTTGGGAACGCGTTGGCATTTGCCCAATCTCTTCCGCCGGGAGTCTATGTTGCAATGAACGGCCGGTATTTTAATTCAGGCAACGTGAGGAAGAACAAACAGACAGGACAATTTGAAGAAATACTTAACTAAGCCTGATGAAGAATCCGTTCGATCGGCAGTTCAACATGAAATGTCGAACCCCTTCCTTCTTGGCTTTCTGCCCAGATTTTCCCTGCATGTCCTTCGACAATTTCTTTGCTTATAAAAAGCCCCAGACCGAGTCCTTCTTTTTTTGCGCGCGACTTCTTTAGCTGATAATATTGATTGAATATCTGAGTAAGTTCTTTATCGGGGATACCTATTCCCTGATCGCTTATGCTAATCCGGACAAATTCGCCAATAACGTCAGCTGAGACATCGATCGACGTTGCGGGATTAGAATATTTGACCGCATTGGTGAGCAGATTGGTAATTACCTGGATTATTTTCGGGCCGTCTACTTCGACAAAAATATCTTTGGCCAGCGTATTAATGACAATTTCGCGGCCTTTCCATTCGATGGATTCAAGAGATTCACACAGAAGTGAATTGAAGCTAATTTTTTTGAAATTCAGATCGAACTTATTTGCCTGGATTTTTGAAACGTCGAGCAGGTCGCTAATAATCCCTGTGATTCTGTCCACCTGGCGATCCATCTTGTCCAGATTTTCCAGCGGTTTACCCGGGTTCATTCTGGCCAGCTGGATATATCCGTTTAGCGTCGTCAGGGGGGTTTTCAATTCATGGCTTGCAAATGCGATAAACTCGTCCTTTTTGGCATTGATGACTTGAATTTCTTCGTAGAGTTTTGCATTATCCAGCGCGACAGCCGCCTGGGATGCAATTGCGCTCACCAGGAGTTCATGCTCCTTCGTAAATTTTCCTGGCTCCGAATGCCCAAAAAACAGGCCGCCGACGACAACGCCACCCGGTGATTTGATTGGCACTGCCAAATAACTGATCACTGGCAGATGGCCGTCCCGCATCCCATGATATGGAACATTTTTCCCGTAACGGGGATCTTTCGTGATGTCGTCGGAGCGCAGGATGGATTTTCCCGAAAATGCTTCAAGAAAAACTTCAGTTTCCCTTGGTAGTTCCCGTTTATCGAACGCTTCACCAGGCACACCCGATACTGTAACAAGCCGGTAGGTATTCCCCTTATTATTGATCTGATTATAAAAGAATGCTCCGAAGGCTGCGCCGCTTAGCACGGTAGTAATGTCAGTTACTTTTTGAAGAATATCTGAGACATTAAGTCTGGTTGAAATGGCTGTTCCGGCCGAATTGATCAGCTCCAGCCGACGGGTGTATTGACGGATTTTTTCCTCGTTTTCTTTTTGCCTGGTTATGTCCCGGGCGATTTTAGAAGCTCCGATAACTGTACCACTCGCATTTTTGATGGGGGAAATGGTCAACGAAATATGAAGTCTCCGTCCCGATTTGGCAACCCGGATCGTCTCAAAATTTTCCACTCTTTTACCAGCTCGCAGTTGCGCGATGATAAGATCCTCTTCTTCCCACCTTTCACGGGGTATGAGAATATTAATGTTTTTACCTTTTACTTCTTCCTCCGTATACCCGAACATGCGTTCCGCCGATTTGTTCCAGCTCATGATGATACTGTTCAAATCCTTGCTGATAATCGCATCTTCGGACGAATCGATGATGGCAGCCAGCATTGACTGCCGCTCCTCAAAGTGCTCATGCATGCAAACGAAAATTAGGTGGTGAAAGTTCCGGCAGGGTAACCAAATGTAGTCGATTTTTCTAAGTAATGCGCGATTTCGCCCGTCGAATCGATCAATCATTCAGGCTTTGGCTTCAGTTTTGCGGCAGTAAGACGTAAAATGCGAAAACCAATACATGCTTAGCGCCCTGATTATTGACGATGATGCTGACCTGCTTGAAATGGTGGGCACAATCCTAACCAATCATGGAATTAAAGCAACTTGCGTTGGCCATGCCGATGAGATCACAGAGATCCTCAAAAAAAAGAAACCGGATATTATTTTGATGGATATTTACCTCGGGAATGCGGACGGTCGCGAGGTTTGCCGAACACTTAAGTCCAGTAAGCGGTTTCATTCAATACCTATCATCCTTTATTCAGCAGGGCAGATCACGTCGGCTTCAGTCAATGATTCGAAAGCAGACGATTTTATCAGCAAGCCATTCAACATTCGGGAACTCATGCGAAAAATCGGTTCGCTAATAAAGGCAAAACCAAGTGCCAACTGAGCCTGTTTCGTGAACTCGAAGCTTATTTCAATTTTTCAAAAAACAAGTGTTGAACGCGCCCTGAATTAGTTTCGAAACCCGTAATTTTTCCGGAAGAACTCCTAAGCATTTTGATGTTTTGAATCCACCAGTAATCATCCGTAAGGAAGTCACCCCTCACGGTCAGTGGCTTGTCATCATATTTATCATTGGTAAGTACCAGCTGATGATTCTTCAACGCTACCCCGTACTTGCAGTCAAGTTCCGGGCAATAAAAAACTCCTGTAAAAGCCCCAAGCTCCTCGTCAGTCAATTTCCTCTCGTCATATTTTGTCAGGACTCGGCTATTATCAGGCCAAAACTCGTGCATAATAGTCTTTCCTCCTTCGTGGCTAAACAGGAATTTCACTTCTGGCAGTATCGCATCTGCAAATGAGTCACGCATTGATGGAATAAGCAATCTTTCTTTGCCGTTGCCAAGAACCCAATACAGTCTTTGGTCGCGCAGTCTGAGGCCAAAGTGAGCATCTTCCCCCGAATAACTTCCCAGCAAAAAGTGTATAGCGTTGGTATCAGATATGACGGCAGTTGTGGAATCAACTTTTTTTGCGGCCTCTTGCTTTTTCTTTGCAGCTGGTTCGGGAATGAACAGTGACGCCATTTCCCGCGCCTTGCCGGATGGATCGAAATCTCCGAAGTTACTAAATACAATAAACCCGAGTTTCAAATCTGGATAGACGCTGATGCTAGTGCGATATCCAGCGTCAGCTCCGTCGTGCCCAAATTGGCGTTGCCCCCGGAAATCATTCACCACGATGCCCTTAGCATAGGATATTTCTTTGCCACTGGTTAGCCGTGTTTTTTCAGCAAGTTCGGTAATGGTCGAAGCGTCTCCTACACGCGTCTGATAAAAATTCATTACCCACTTGCTCATATCAGGGACGTTGGTAAAAAGGCTGGTGGCACCCTCATTCGAGTAGCTGAGAATGCTGTTGACCAAGCGGCCGGAATCGTCAGTATCGTAGGAATAAGCCCGGTTTTTTTCGATCTCGGTATAATCATCATGAAAATGGGTGCTCGTCATGCCAAGTGGCTTGAATATCGCCGAATCCGTAAACTGGCGAAGTGTCTGACCGCTTACAGCCTTCACGATCTCGGCGAGCATGGTGAACCCGCTGTTTGAATAGGCATACTTTGAACCCGGCTCAAAGTTTAAAGCCTGCTGCCTGCTTAGCAGTTTAACGATTTGCTCCTGCGTTATGACGTCATCCAGCCTTGTACCGGCAATTGCCAGTAACTCCCACTGATCCCGAATTCCGCTCGTATGATTGAGGAGGTTGCGGATGGTAATTCTTTTATGCATGTCCGGAAACCAGTTGAGGTATTTATGCACGTCATCGTCGATACTTAATTTCCCGGACTTTTCCAGCAAGAGAATCGCATAGGCGGTAAATTGTTTCGATACTGACGCCATGTGATAAATGGTGCGCGGCTCATTGATAATACCATATTCCAAGTTACTCATGCCATAGCCTTTAGCGTAAATCAGGCTGTCATTACGGACAATGCCCACGCTACATCCCGGGCTGGACGTTGTATTCCAGATTAAAAACAAACTATCAATTTTTCGTGACAGCGCGACCGGGATGTTTTGTGAAATTCCGGATCCCGTGCCAATTATTAGCACGCTGGTTAGCATGGCGAGACGTCGCATAATTGTATTTTGATATTGGCTTCTTAGCCGTGTCGATGCAAAAATGCAATTTTATTTCTTATTGGCGATATTCACTTTAGCGTGAGATTTGTTCGGCCCTCTTATTCTGTTTTATAATTTTTTGCATTAGGGTTGGTATTTGATGGTCACTTATTTTGAGGATAGGCTTCCTTCTAAGAAACAATTACCAGACGTCTGCCTGCAAGGTCGATGCGCTGCCAGGCCTTGGAAATCTCATGCAAAGGCACCATCTCAATGTCCATATGCACTTGGCCTTCACGAATCCAGCCATAAACCCGTTCCAATTCATGTTGGAGCGACGCGTGGTCAATCCTTCCCCCACCCATGAGCTCAAGACCGGACGTTCGTAAGGCAGCGCCTGGAATTGAAGCGCGTGACCCCGCTTTTTCGCCAGCGTGTATGTATCGAATCCTTCGCGTTGCAAATCCGACAACGCCAGGGATAAAGCTGTTGATTAATAGCTCGGCGGGGCGGCCCCAAATAAAATCAAGAACAACGTCGACGTCTCCAAGGTCGCGGAAATTCGATGCAACTTCTTCATCTGGCAAATCCAGGTTAACTGTTACATCAGCGCCAAGTAAGCGTATTTTCTCGAGCGATTTTTTATTCCTGCCCGTTCCAATTATTCTTCGCGCACCAATCAGCCGAGCAACTTCTACCGCGATCCTTCCAGAAACACCTGTAGCACCGTGAATGAGGACTGTCTCACCCGGCTGGAGTTTGCCAGCATATTTCAGGGGTAGCAGCGACGTCAGCGCTGAAGCGGGAATGGCTGCAGCGCTAACCGGGTCGATATCTGAGGGGATCGAAACAGTAAACGCAGCTGGTGCTCTTTCGGCGAATGCACCGAACGGTGGTCTCAGGCCACCGAAACCAACCAATCTTCCATCTTCAGTAATTCCGACTCCGTCAGTCCCCGGAATTGCAGGGAATGTTGGAAATAGCGACTTACTTGCATAATGCGTCCCTTCGACTGCAGCCTTATCAAAATTTTCAAGGGCGCTGGCCCTGACAGTAACGATTGTTTCGTTCGGCAAGGCTACGGGCTCTGCAAAGTCCAAGTACTCGGGAATCTCGCCAAATCCACTAATGACTGCTGCTTTCATAAAATTATTTTTTCGAAATTTTTCAAATCGCGTTAGGTAAATGAACAACAATGTAAAAACGGATTCGACTTGTTCTTGGCAAATATCACAAAGTTATTTTAGGAGCAAATAAATTTGCCTGGTCCTAACAAAAGCTATACTCTAAATTCTAGTGTATGACAACAAATCTATTGCATGAAGGTTACTCAATTTTTAGGCGAAAGGGGGGCCGTTTCAAAACGATTGAGATCATCAGGGGAATTCCGGGCACAAAAACCACCCACCTTGTAATTCTGCTTTAGGATTTTTGACGGAATAACAATGAAAAGGCGAAGGCCGTAGCCACGCAAGGGAGCACGACCAGCGGGTTCAAATCCCGTCAAAACCAGTAGGGCGGACCGTCAAGGCTTTAAGAAATACAATTGATAAGACAGAAAATAGAAATTCATGATCGGAATCAATTCGACGAATGACTTCAATGCATTCCCAAAATTTAATGTTGTTCTGGGTAATGTCGCTTCCATCGCTGCAGTCAGTTTTTTTATGTTCACTAATGGTCGTTGAGTTTATGGTTCACGAGGCATCCATGGCATCGGAACCAGGTGAGTTATCTGGCAAATCCGGCTTTCTCACGGCAATATCTATTTGATTAAGCTCGGGCAGGTCATTTTTAGTGAAGGCGGATCCCAACGTCTTCAGTTTATTGGCGTGAGGGATAAATCGGTTTTCCAAAGACGAAACGGCACTGTTGTAATTGCCGACAGCGGACCTCAGGCTGTTTCCTATATTATCGAAATGTTTTAGAAGGGTGGTGGTCCGATTGAAAAGCTCCATGCCCGCCTCTCGAATTTTGTCAATGTTTTCAGCGACCTCGCGTTGCTGCCATACAAAGGCGACCGTCCGGAGCAGGGTAATTAATGTAGTCGGCGTTGCAAAGATGACGTTCCGGCGTATACCATTTTCGATTAAGTCGGGATCAGCCTGGAGGGCCGCGGCAAAGGAAGATTCGATCTGCATATATAAGATGACGTAATCGGGAGAATCAGGAAACTGGCTCCAATATGATTTGCTCCCCAATCGAAGCAAATGATCTTTGACTGCTGCGGCATGCTTTGCCAGCATCTCCTTTTGTTCCGTGTCACTTTCGGTTTCAAATGCTCGCATGTAAGCATCCAGTGGCGTTTTCGAATCTACTACGATTGTTCTGGATTCCGGTAGGCGGATGACCATATCAGGTCTAATGATAGAATCTTCGTCATTGACCGAAAATTGTTCCAGGAAATCGCAGTGTTCGGTCATTCCAGAAAATTCCACCACGCGGCGCAGTCCAATCTCGCCATACCTTCCGCGGGTTCCGCTGTTTTTCAAGGCGCCGATAAGATGTTGCGTTCCCCGGCCAAGCGTTTCCGTCGCCTTTTGCATCCCCTCCAGCACGGCATTAATCCGGGAGTATGCGCTTTCCCGTTTGATCTCGAGCTCGCTAATCCGCGTATCTATCTTGCCAAGACTTTCAGCCAGTGGTTTGACAAGTCCATCAATCGCGCGTTCTTTTACGTCAAGCAGACCACGGGCCTCCGTTACCTTTTCACTAAGCCTGGATTCTGCAAGATTGACAAAGGCCTGATTGTTATTATTCAGCGCTTCTGCGGCGAGCGAGCCGAAGGTATCCCGCATCGAAGAAGACGCTTTTTCGAGGAAGCCCCTTTCAGCCTGGGCCAGCTGAAGCTCTTTCTGGTGAATTTGTTTCAAACTGGCGAGCCGGCTATTCCATACCATTTGTATGATTATCCAGGCCGTGCATGAGCCCGAGATTGCACCAGCGATAAAAACGATCGTGTTTGTCATGAAGTGGGATTAATCAAACGCAATTTACATTGTGTTTGCATGGACTTGAGCGAGTTTTCCCCTGAATTGCCAAAGATTAAGTGACCCTCGAGCGGGATGCACCCTATTGCCTCCTATATTCCCTTTGCCATGCCTTGATTGCACTGCTACTCAAACGACAAGTCAACATAGTCTCCAGCATCGTCATCCGCTTGTCAGCCAATGCAGGTAATACAGAGGTCTTTTCTATCTCGTTTCCCTTCACTTGCTTCTCCCCCTGGCACGTGGTTGAACCATTGCCCTCATCCAATTTGCAATCGTGCTTTGAGCAGCACTATATTTTTTTACAATCACTCTTCGACGAGCTCCACTCTTCACCTCCTTAACAATCCTTTTGATCTCAATCTCGCTAAAACGATCCTCCTCGCGCCGAAGATTTGGGTGATCTTCATCCATCTGATATGTTGTCATACACTAAAATATAGTGTAGAGTTTTTTCAGGACTAGGCATACGCCCGTGTATTTTGGGTCGATACAAATCTCTCTGTAATTCGGGGGAAAACTTATATCACCCGCATTTCAGGGCCAGATAAACTCTGATTCATTTTAGCATTGACCCACCCCTTGTTTTTTTCGGACCTATTATAAAAGGCATTCGTATACTGCGACGATTGTTACTCCCCGCTTAACTGCTTCTGCTCGGTCGGTTTTAGGGAGTATGTAAGCGAAACCAAGCCTGATGAAAAGCTTACTGATTCCTTCAGGGAAAAGTCCTTGCGTCCCGTAATGCCGCTAAAATAGGGTTTGCCGCTACCGAGGATAACCGGGCAAATAGCGAACACCAGTTCATCTACGAGGCCTAGGTTAATCAAAGAGCTGGCTAGAATAGCCCCTCCAAATACCGCGATATTCTTTTCATGGCCCATTTTAATTTTTTCAACAAGGTCACGGGTATTCCCTTTCGTCAGAATAAATCCTTCTTCGACGAATTCGAGAGACTCGGAAAAAACGTAATGTTTCATGTGGCTGAAAGGATTCATGAGGTCTCTTCTCTTTTTGGCCATGGTGATAACGGTTTCATAGGTTTTTCGTCCATAAATCATGGCCTCGGTTCCATCCCATTGGTCCTTTAATTTTTTGAACTGATCTTTATCATGAATGATCCAATCGATTTCATGGTTTGGGCCTTCGATAAATCCATCGAGGCTGACCGCAAATCCCACAATAATTTTTCCCATTCTATATTATTTTGCGGATTATTATATGCGAGTTTGAGCGTTTCGACCCGATAACGTCAACCCTGACCCTAATCGGTTTTAAGTTTTTTTAGTAACCCCTGTTTCCTCTTTTGCCATCGAAGCACGATAGGCTCCTTGTAAAGTTCCTCGCCAGATAGCCTTTTTGCCAGCGCCCCGCTGATTTTGGCTGCCGACTTGTTTTTTTTGCCCCAGTTTTTTTGTTGATTCAAATAATTAGCCTGGTTTGCCTTAATGGATTCGTCGAGAAGGCGCAATTCTTTTTTTGATTCTTTGAGTTTCCTGTATAAAATGAGTAGCCGCTGGATCGCCATTTCGTTTAGAGGATCCTGTTTAACGATTATTTCATAAGCGCTCGCCGCTTCCGGCCAGTTCATTTCTGTTTCTAATTCACGTGCTTTCGCGAAAAGATCGGTATGATGTTCCATATAAAATATTCCACGCCTTGTCCAATTTACAATTTACCACTCATTATTAGCGCAGAAGATGAAGCAATTGAGGCGCTAATTCAGAAACATCAAAAATCATGACAGGATGAAACAGCGAGTCAATGTACAGGAAGCCGGAAAACCGGCCATGGCAGCACTCTATGGAGTCGGGAAATATCTCTCACAATTCGCGATAGAAAGAAAGTGCTTCACCTCATTTATTTTCGCGTATCCCAGATCAATGGCTGTGTTTTTTGCCTGGACATGCATTCAAAAGATTTAAGGGCTGAAGGCGAAACAGAACAGAGGTTATACGTCCTCGACGCCTGGAGGTAGGCTCCATTTTATTCAGATCGCGAAAAAGCAGCACTTGCCTGGGCAGAATCGTTGGCGACGCAACAACGCCCCTCAGGAGTTCTTATTGCTGAGGACATTTACCAGGATACCAAACGGCAGTTTGCGGAGATGGAACTGATCAACCTAACTTTGGCCGTCATTGCCATTAACAGTCATAACAGGATAAATATAGCTTTTGGCGCGCCTGTCGGAGCCTACCACGCGGGTCAGTTTGCGTGATACAGACAACATTTTGCAATAAAAACTCCTCAGGGCTGAATCAATCCCTGAAGAGTTCAAGTGCAAAATCATCCAATTGCTATTTGTTTTTTAGGTTTTGCCTTTTGTTCGCTTTTTAGCAAATTCAACTTCAAGATTCCGTCGGCATACTTTGCCTCAATGTTAGTGTCCTTGACGTTATCGGGCAGTTGAAATGAACGCGTAAATGAGTTATAGCTGTATTCCCGTCGATTGTACTGCTTGTTGTTGTTGTCCTTTTCTTCTGATTCCATTTTTGTTTCGGCACTGATCGTCAGCATGTCGTCATCTACATTAATTGTAAAATCATCTTTTTTGAATCCGGGAGCCACAACATCAATATAAAAATTCTTGTCGTCCTCACTGATGTTAACGGCGGGTAGCTTGGATGATCGCAACCATTCATCTGAAAAAAAACTTTCAGGATTAAAGAAATTTTGCCAGCGGTCGTGCGGCATTACCTGTCTTCCGGATTTCATCATGGTATTCATAATAACCTCCTTTTTCATTTGTATCCGGAAAAACTATGCCAACCAAATTCATGCTTAAACCGGGAGAATCGAGCTTTCTATCGGGGAAAAAATGACTACAATGTGATACTGCCGCCACGATTCTGATTTGCATTCAGGAGTGAAATTTAACATTCCATTATCGTTATTCGAGCAAATCTTTTGTGCAAACTTGCCGATGGTCAATACGACTGTTCGGATTCGTACGGCGAAACCGGCATAGCGGACACCTGCTAGGAGTAAGGAATTACAACCTATTGATTAATAAGCGCAAAATCAAATGGCACAGACATTGTTAGAAGCTTGCCGCGCCGTTTAATATTTTTGATCAACTAAATTTTCCAACTGTGTTCAAGAATTACCTGTTAATCGCCCTGCGGAATTTCCGCCGAAACAAGATTTTCGTTATGATCAATGTGTTGGGCCTCTCAATTGGCATGAGTGCATCAATGGTCATTTTCCTGGTCGTGCAACACGATTTCAGTTTCGATCATTTCGAAAAAAATAGGGACCGCATTTTCCGGGTTGTTAGTGATTACTCCTTCCAAGGCAATGAAGGGCATACACGCGGTACGCAGGCGCCGCTGGCTGACGCGGTAAAAAATGAAATACCGGGCATTGAAAGCGTGGTCACATTCAGATATTTTACTCCGGTTAAATTAGCTATTCCCGGACCTGATCCCATGAAGCCGGCTTTGTTTCACAGAAAAGACAGTATCATTTTTGCCGATGAACAATATTTTAAATTAATTCCTTACAAATGGGTCGCAGGCCCTCAGCACGGGTATCTTGGGAATCCTGGCGAAGTGGTGCTGAGCGAAAGCAGGGCCAGAATGTATTTTCCTTCAGTTCCATTTACCGAAATCATTGGACGGCAGATTGTTTATGATGATACCATTCCGGCGCGCGTAACGGGAATCGTCGAGGATGTAAGTAAACTGGGAAATACTGATTATATTTTCCAGGAATTTATTTCCCTTTCGACCATACTCCAAAACAACGGCCTGAGGAAGAAGATGCAATGGGATGATTGGGGCTCGACGACGAGCGACCAGCAGTTATATGTTCGGCTCGATCAACATACATCGGTTGCATCGGTCAATAATAAACTTAAAGAAGTCTTCAATAAATACCAGGGCAGCGACGCAAAGAAAAATAATTATACATGGATTTATCACCTGCAACCCTTCGATGACATTCACTTTAATCCTGATTACGGCGTGTTGGCACATTCAGTCGCGAGTAAGCCGACGCTTTATGGTCTCATGCTAATCGCAGTTTTTCTTCTTTTGCTCGGCTGCATTAATTTTATAAACCTTACGACTGCCCAGGCAACGCAAAGGGCGAAAGAAATCGGAATCCGAAAGACTATGGGGAGCTCCAGGGGACAACTTGTTTTGCAGTTCCTGACAGAGACAATGATGGTTACCTTGTCTGCTACAGGAATGTCGATGCTATTAACCCCTGCTCTATTAACGACTTTTTCGGATTTTATACCTCCCGGATTGCCTCATATATGGTCGCAGCCTGCTGGTGTACTCTTTCTCATTTTGCTGGTGATTGCGATTACAATACTTGCGGGGTTTTATCCTTCGCGGGTACTTTCATCGCTGAAGACTATGGCAGTCTTGAAGAACCAGTCCCAAGGGGGTAAAACCCGCAGGTCAAGAATGCGTCAAACGTTAACCGTTTCCCAATTCGTCATTGCTCAATTCTTCGTTATTTCGACTATCCTGGTGATCAAGCAGATTCATTTTATGCTCAACACTGACCTTGGGTTTACCAAAGAGGCTATTCTCAGTTTCCATATACCGCAAGAAGACACTACGATGATAAAGCGGAATTACATTGTCAATGAGCTGCAAAAAGATCCGCGAATTTTGCGAATCAGTCTTGCCAGTGATGTACCATCGTCGTGGGGATGGTGGACTTCAACCGTTAAATATGATGACGGTAAGAAGAAATTGGAAACAGCCGTTGAACTGAAAGCGACAGATAGCAACTATATCAAGATTTTCAATATTCCGCTACTTGCCGGCAGATTTCTTGACCCCGCAGATACGGTGAGGGAGGTGTTAATTAACGAGACTTATCTACATATTCTTGGCTTTAAAGAGCCCGTTGACGCCATTGGCAAGGTCTTAAATTGGAACGACAAGCGCATTCCCATCGTTGGCGTATTCAGGGACTTTCATGCACATCCGTTAGGCAATAAGATCGGACCCATGATATTCTGCACCAATATTTCTGCGTATAGGCAGGTGATTGTTGCATTGCGTCCACCTGCAATGGAAATGGCCGCATTGGGTTCCAGCAGCCGCCCCGAATGGAAACAGGCAATATCTAAGATGGATGTAACATTCAAAAAAGCGTACCCGGATGAAGCATTCGATTATGGGTTTTTTGACGAGAATATTAGGAATGCGTACAATTCAGAACAGCATGTTTCCAGCCTGCTGGAGTGGGCGATGGGCCTGATGATTTTTGTCAGCTGTCTTGGCCTTCTTGGTCTTGTCATTTATGTTACAAATAATCGAACCAGAGAGATAGGCATACGCAAAGTGCTGGGGGCAACCGTTTCAAACATTTTGACAATTCTTTCGAGGGACTTTATCAAATTAGTCGTGCTGGCTTTCCTGATATCAACACCGATAGCCTGGATTGCTTTTCATGCTTGGTTGCAAAACTACCAGTTTAGGACGAGCGCAAGCTGGTGGGTATTCGGAATAAGTGGTTTAGGAATGGTGCTTATCGCATTGGTCACGCTTAGCCTCCAGACGGTCCGCGCCGCAATCGCAAATCCGGTGAAAAGTCTTCGTACGGAATGACTTTATCCCGGTTTGGATTCGCAGAGTTACCAGGAATTTGTGCCAGTCTTGCCAAGGTTATCTGGGAATTCTCCGAGCCAGTCTTTTTTGTGGATTGCACCAGTGTGCAAAAAAGGTATATAAAAACCCCCCAGACCCTGGCCCAAGAGGGATTTCTGTAAACTATGTTTATTGACCCCATTGAATTCGACCAAGTCCGGCGCAACCCGGCCTTAGCCGCAGTTGGATCCGGGTTGTACGGGCGGGTCAACGCATCGACTTTTCTTCTGCATTAGATTCCCTTAACCTTTTGATGCCCGATTTTGCCAATCAGTCAAATGGTGACTGATTATTGACATATCCATCCTGAGGCAATAATTAACGCTTAGGTATAGGTAGATAGACGGCATGTCGCAATAAGGTTTACTCTTAGACGGACTGTCATATTATCGTCATTCGGAATTAATGTGTCTGTATGACGCAATAGAAAAAACCTTATTCCGTTTTCCTTCTATTAATCCGCACGTTATCGAGTCTTACATTCCGGCACTTTTTGCCGGAATGTCTTTTTAAGATCGACCAAATAGACATTCGCCTTTGGCAAAACGGAAAACGGCATGCAGATGATGATTGGCTCTACTTCCTGCTCTTGGTAAATTTTACATGGGTTTGCTCAAACCCGTACTTGCGGTAAAACTCTGGCGATTCCAGCCTGCCGGCATTGGTGGAGACTTCGAGACCCTGGTAATCTCTTTTTGCGAGGCGTTCTTCAAGAGTAGAAATCAGAAGTCTTGCGATGCCTTTTCGTCTCCATTTTTTTTCCACGAACAATTCCTGTATCTCGTAAACCATTCCTCCATGATGGAGCAAGGTCTGGCCATGGCAACTAATGTAGCCAACGACCAATCCACCTTTATCACTTGCGACAAGGTAGACATTGTTATTGCCGAAAATATTATTCCTATAATTCAGATAGAATTCTTGGTAGTCAAAAACCCTGTTTTCCAACTCGCATAGAAACTCGAATATCTTATTAGCATCCGCGTTTTCCGCTTGCCTTATCAAAAATTCACTGTTAGCCATATTGAACAAAAATAGGGTAAACTTTAGTTCCTTCGGCCATGAGGTCGCTCATCATTATAAAGCTATTCGTTTTGCCCCTGATACACATGGTCAATGGACTCAAAGCTTCTGCAGATGCAACAAGATGGCCATATTATTGTTGAACATATCCGGAACAGCGGGATGATTTTCAGGATGAGGTGGCTTAAATTCCGGGAATGTTAATCGCTTAAAAATGGATAATATCACATGATTGCTTTTTTAGGAACTGGCTTGCTTGGACATAATTTCGTCAGGGCAATGCTCAAAAAAGGAAAAACCGTACAAGTTTGGAATCGGACAATTTCAAAAGCAAAGGCACTGGAAGAATTTGGAGCCAAGGCGTTTGACGATCCTGCGATGGCGGTCAAAGGGGCAAAAACAATTCATATTGCTGTAATGGACGATGAAGTGGTGGACGCGGTGCTCGCGAAAACCAGGCCTGGCCTTTCGCCGGGTACTATCATTGTGGACCATACAACAACTTCGGTTGAAGGTGCAAAAAAGAGAACGGAAGACTGGAAAGCCAGGGGCTTTCTATATCAGCATGCCCCTGTGTTTATGGGTCCTGTCAATGCACTGGAATCTACAGGCTTTATGCTGGTTTCGGGCGACCCGGCCCTCATTGAGCGGCTTGAACCAGAGCTATCGGGCATGACTGGGAAACTCCTTCAATTCGGTTCGGAACCTGGCAAAGCTGCCGCCATGAAACTGTTGGGAAATAATTTTCTGGTTTGTTTTACTGCGGGACTCGCTGATACACTTTTTCTTGCAAATGCACTAGAAGTGTCCGTTTCCGATGTAACGAGCCTATTGGAATCCTGGAACCCTTCTATGATTTTACCGGCCAGGCTTAAGAGAATTGCTTCGGGAGATTTTGAAGATCCTTCCTGGGGGCTTTCGATGGCCAGAAAGGACGTCGGCCTCTTTATGAAGGCTGTCGAAAAAAAGGGCAAATCAATGACGGTGATTCCAGCGGTCGCGAATAAAATGGATGCTCTTATTGCTGAAGGAAACGGAAATCGGGACTGGACAATAATAGGCAAGCAGTCCTGAGGATAATTTTTGGATTCTTTCGGCAATGTGCGAAACTTGACTTTTATTATTTGCTAAATAGGTTCAATTTTATTTTTCCGATAATTGAACTTAATCAGACCGCCCCTGCCTCTGTTTTTGTGCTGTTGCTGCGCAGTGAAAGGCTTTATTGCAAACCAGATAAACAACAACTTATGAGTACCCGGATAGATTCATTAGACATCATCAGCTGTTTGTGCAAGGGTGACGTCGTTTTCCAACCAACCAAACAGGAGAATTACAGGATCATAGAAGTATGCGCAGATTGTTTCATAGTTATGGCGCAGTCGGACCGGCACGGCGTAAGGATGATCAGGTTTCCGGTGTTGCGAGAGGATAACTGGTGGGCCGAAAAGGATCTCGTCTTTCTTATTCATGAGTAGCATGGGTTCCCCTCTTGCTTATTCACGTGAAGAGCTTCAAAACGAAAAAAATAATCACTATTGTGGAGACCAGCGTAGCAATGGCAAGCGCAATCCGGAAAGCACGGCGATAACGCCATCTGGGACGATTTTTTTTAAATATCTCATTTACATGCGCATTGAAAAATAAAAATCCCTGTTAAGAATAACGGGGATTAAACTACTACTAATGGTCAAAATTGGCTTAGTCTTTCAACCTGATCTATATACTTAAACGTTAATTTCTATAAAAATCCCTGCCAGGAAAAGCAGGGATACGGACAGTCTTCCAGACCGCTACCCTGAGTGCACAAACTTCAATCAAACTGTCCTTCTATGGTTATAAAACAAAACAAGGCCTACTTTATCGCAAAAAAATGGCACTACCTTAAACAAGATAGTGCCATGTATATTTTTATTAAAAGCCTCAATATCCCTGCCAACAATTTTTCAGCAGGGCTTCTTTGGAAAATTTCGGAAAATTAGTGACTGAGACCCAAGTTTCGAATAGGATCGTAGAAAATAATTCCCCGCAAAGCTCTCAGTTTGTACCAATTTCCCCCTCGGATTTTCAAAGGTCATATTGATCGAGAGATGGCCGGGATTGCTGCGATCAAAGGTGCAGGTTGCTGTCTACACGCCGACAATTGCCAGTTGCCATATTCTGGGACTTGTCGCCCATAACAATGATGATTATCATTTTTATGTCTGCTTCGTTTTATTACTCTGCAAAGCCTCGACGCCCTTAATCTGAAAAGGTTAGATGTTCAACGACATAATTAACCAGCGAGTCAACGGTTCGTAGTTTTTCTGCTGTCTCATCGGTAATCCGGAGGTTGAATTTTTTTTCAGCGGACATGATAAGCTCATAAAAATCAAGCGAGTCCATATTGAAGTCGTCGGCAAAGGATTTGCCATCGCCGATTTCATGTTCGTCGATGCCAAGTTTTTCCGCGACTAATGTTTTTACTTCAGCCGAAACTTCCGTTACATGATTCATATTGCTACATAGTCCTGATGATATAAATCAGAATGCAGGCAACCAAAAATCCTACAACGAAATAAATGGCTGCTGTTATGATTATTCTGCTTTTAAGCATGAGGATCTTAGTTTAATTGCAGAATAGGAGCGTGTAAAAGTTGCTTAATTCCAGTAAAGACGATGTTAACCGGATGGTAAGAATTTGTTATTGGCGAATGACCACGACAGAGGTCGCACCCAAGGAATAACAAATGCGAAATAGCGGGATTTAAAGACAAGCAGGTTACAATGCGCTTCGTTCCACGCGCCACCTGTCTTCAATCGGATCGTTGGACGGAAGGGTTTTGAAATATGAAAACCTGCCATTCGAATGAGGCAGACCTGGTCCCGGACAATCTCCGCGACTAGAAACTTACGGCCTTCTCTCTTGAATACAATGTCTCCGGGCTTCAGTCGATCGATGAATTCAATGCTGATGATTTCGATATTTTCCGTCATAATCATATTAAGAGATTTGGGTTCACAATCAGTATTTCCTGGAATGGACGGCTATTTGAAAAAATACCCGATACTCAATGGATCATGCCTCCGCATCTGTTGACTACAATATTTATCGGGCTTGGGTCGATTGCTCAGAAAGAGCAACCGTTTAAACTTCCGCGTAACAGGAAGCCTCAAATAAAATACATGATTTGTTTGAATTTCATCCTTTGATGGACTTCCGAGTCCACGCTGGCCTATTCTTCTAAATTAATGGCTTGATTTGTGCGTTTTTCTGGGAAACGTTAGTCATGAAGGGTAGTGTATTTACAATGTTCGTGTTCGGCGTTGTCGCCGGAACCGTTGCGGGTCTCCTGCTCGCTCCTCAAACGGGACGAGAAACCCGAAAAAATCTTCAGCAAGGATTTAAGAAAATAGGAGAGGGCCTCGACGATATCTGCCAGAATTTCAATCCCGGCCAGTCTGAAGAAGAATATGCAGACGAAGAAATCATCGAGGACCGCCCGTTTGTCTGAAAAAGGGGGCAAATAATTACCGGACAATATCGGACTTGCGGAAATGATTGCGCAGGGAGTGCCGAGCGCGTGGTAAAACTACAACCAGTAAATTGTTATGATTTCAATTCGAACTGGCGAATCAATTTTTCCAGATTAATTCCCTTTCCAAGGACCGGCTGGAAAATATCGCCCTCGGTTTTTATTCGATCCATGGCATTAAATATTGTAAAATCGTTCATCCTAAGACCCTTTTTTACTTCTGTCCAATGTATCGGCATTGAAACGGTTGCTCCGGCCTTGGGTCTGAGAGAATAGGGGGCACTTACTGTCGCCTGCGGCCTGTTTTGCAGGAAATCAACATACATTTTTCCATTACGCTGCTTGACGGTCCTCTCAATGGTTGTAAAATCGGGGATCTTTTCATGCACTAATCGCGCGATGATCCGCGCGAACTCTTTGGATTGATCATAGCTGTATTTTGCACCTAATGGTATGTAAATGTGCATTCCGGTCGAGCCGCTGGTTTTTGGATAACCTTCAATGCCCAGGCTTTCCAGGATTTCGTGAGTCACCTGGGCAGCTTCGATGACTTTCTCGAAACTATTTTTCCAGGGATCAAGATCGATAATGCACCAGTCGGGATAATTCTCACTTCCGACGCGGCTGTGCCACGGATTCATCTCGATGCATCCCAGCGACGCCATATAAAGGAGACTGG
>JAJPJP010000411.1 GCA_021324175.1 Chitinophagia bacterium | reverse complement strand
CTTCGATTGTTGATACTGAGATGCAAAGGATTTTACAGGATCCGGTTTTGAAGAGGATTCTCGTGAGAAAGGGTTAGAAGGGAACCGCCCGCCTTCACGGGTTGATCGTACAACCTGCCATACCGAGAAAAACGTTAAGAATTCGTAGCTAATTTTCTACACATTGGGCAAGAAAAAATTTTAATTGAATTTTTAAAGCGATGGCACAGTTGTTGAAACAGCGGGGGTAATAAACATCATTAAAAAATCTCAAAAAAGAAATTATGAAAAAAGTTGTATTGGGGTGTGTTGTGCTGTTGTCTGCAGCTGTAGTTCTTGCAACACGGGACGAAAGAAAAAATGTCACAAGACATTCATGCGCAGTGACCGCGATTAATTTCGCTAATGACACTGTGCCAAACAAGAAGGATACCACGAAGCCGAAAAAAGATACGATGATGCTGGCACAATATTGATTCGTTATAGAATTGATAGCGAAGCGCTCCGTTTCAATCATAAACCCCGGCAACCTGCCGGGGTTTTTCATTGGCGTGCCCTACCGGTCGCAGTAAGGCCTTCGGTGGAAAGACTTATATTTGCAGTTGCTCTTAAACCCAGGAATTTCTAACTGCACCCATCAAAAGCATTTGCGTATGAACGGTCATACAATGATGTGCACAATTCCCGGCTTGTCAGCCCACAAATTCTTTTGAGGTTTTTATCGTGTGTTTATGTTAAAGGAACATTCAAATAAGTTGCAGGTTTCATCAGAAATCGGTCGCCTGAGAAGGCTGCTCGTCCACAGCCCCGACAGCGGTTTGGGGAAAGTAGTGCCCTCCAAGGCCCAGGACTGGCTATTTGAAGACATTGTTCACCTCGATACGATCAGGAAAAAAGAATACGATTTTTATACCAAGATCCTGCTTTATTTTCTCGACCCCAAAAAGATCAAGGGAAAACTCAAAGAGATTGACGCCGAAAAAAGCAAGCGATATTTTTATAAGCCGGATCACGAAAAGTTCTTCCGGTCGGACAGGGTAATCGAACTGCAATGGCTGCTGGCGGAGATCCTGGAGGATCATGAGATCAAGCTTAAGCTCGCTGCTTCGGTTTGCGCCATAGAGAACTGTACCTACGATTCACAGAAAGAACTGTTGAAACTGAACCCGGTGGCCCTGGCAAAAACATTTATTAACGGGACCATCGACCGGGACAAGATGATTTTCGCGCCAATTCCCAATTTTATTTTCACCAGGGATATCGGCATCGTGATTAATGATCATGTCCTGCTGAACAAACCAGCGAAAAAAGCACGAACCCGCGAGGCGCTCATCATCAAATACATATTCCATAATCACCCGTTTTTCGAAGCGTACAGGCGGAATATCATCGAGCTGTCAGATACGCACCATCACTTTCTTTTGCCCAAGGAGGGAGACGATAAGAAAGTGACGCTGGAAGGCGGGGACGTCATGGTCGTCTCGAAAGATCACCTGCTGATTGGCGTCAGCGAAAGAACGACGATGGAAGCTGCACACCAGGCGGTAAACGTTTTATTTGAAAGGAACCTGGTCAAAAAAATAACGATCATCAAGATTCCTAAAAAGCGTGATTACATGCATATCGACACGGTGTTTACGCAAATTAAAAGGAACGTCTGGGTGATGCTTGGTAATTTCTCCAAAAAAGCAGTCCTGCACCAGGATGATGACGCCGTTCAGCGCATCCTCGAGGGCAATAAAAAAGATGACAAGCTCAAGATTATACAGTTTCGTAAAAAAGATATTGAAAACCCAAAGTATTTTGACAACCTGGAAGACCTGCTGGTGGACATCAGCGAGAATGAGCTCGGCAGCAAGGAAAAGGTAAAATTCATTTATTCCGGTAACAATGAATTCCCATTCGACGCCCGTGAACAGTGGACCGATTCCTGCAATTTGCTGGCTTTGAAGGAAGGCGTAGTCCTCGGCTATGACCGCAATGACAAAACGGTCGAAGCTTTCCGGACCAACGGTTTCGCCATTATCACCGCAGGTGATCTGATCAGCAAGCTGGAAAGCGGGGAAGCTGACGCTGAGACAATGGAAGATACGCTCATCCTCATGCCATCGGCCGAATTATCGAGAGCAAGAGGAGGATTTCATTGCATGAGCATGCCGCTGTTCAGGGAAGACCTTTGACGAAATCAAATTCACCGATGGCATTAATCCATTAAACCTGGTAACCTAAATCACTATGCAGATCACCTCCCACCTCCTCATGATCAGACCGGTTAATTTTGCATTTAATTCGGAAACAGCGGTCAATAACGCCTTCCAGGTTCCGTCTTCCGAAGAAGACGTTCAGGCGAAGGCTCTCGGGGAATTTGACGGGTTGGTACAGGTTCTCCGGGACAACGGCGTGGACGTGACCGTCATGGAAGACAGCCCGGAACCCTATACGCCCGATTCCCTGTTCCCCAATAACTGGATATCCTTTCATCAAAACGGGACAGTCTGCCTCTACCCGATGTTTGCGGAAAACCGCCGGCAGGAGCGCGACCCGCGGGTGATCGAGCTGCTGCAAAACAGGTTCAAAATCCACAAGGTGATCGATTTCAGCTTTTATGAAAATGACAGGCATTATTTGGAGGGCACCGGCAGCATGGTGCTTGACAGGGACGACAGAATTGCCTACGCATGCCTTTCGCCCCGGACTGACGAAAGGGTTTTGCGCGATTTTGGAAAAACGATGGGCTATAAATGCGTCGCTTTTAATTCAGTTGACGGCAATGGAAAGGCCATCTACCACACCAACGTCCTCATGTGTGT
>JAJPJP010000241.1 GCA_021324175.1 Chitinophagia bacterium | reverse complement strand
AGTTATATTCCTGTGTTTTATATTCCCAATATCCTAGGAAGCCCAGGAATAGAACGCAGGCAAAAAGCGAGATGCGCCCAATCTTATTTCTTTGAGCGTGCATAAATCTGCAACTCTTGATAATAAACGAAAATCACTATCGATCTAAAGTAATATTTAATCACCAAAATTAGGGGCATGTCAAGGTCCGGATCATTGAACCCCTCGCGTGTGAAACCCCGCATGCTGAAAATTTGTCAGCCCATTGGTTGCAGGGGCTTCTGATGGTCCTGATCAGCTTAGTCTTACCGCTTTACAACTTTTGAATCTGAAAGGCAATTTTCCCGTTGTAGCGCGAGAAATATTATGTAATTACTGAAGGACTCAGGGTCAGATTTTCAGACTTAATAGATAAAAAGAGCAGGTATGCCTTTTCTTACCTTTCATCTCAGCTTTAATTTCCAGTCCAATAAGGTTTCCTTAATCAACTCAGGCGTGGATTTGATCTCTTTGATCAGCCGGAGTTGATAGCCCCGCAGGTTGTAGACATGATCCTCAATGGTTAGATACAGTTTAAGGCGGTCGAGGTTCTCCATCGCGTAAAGCGCGTCAAATTCAGTATCATGTTGCTTTTTGAAACCAATCACCTCAAGATCTTCGATTTTGAGTTCTGAAAGCTCCTTTTTGGCAACTTCCGCCATTTTATTAAAATCGATTTTATTAATTGCTTCTTCAGAGCGAAGGCGATAATCTCCAAAAAGCGCGTCAAAGGAAGGCTGTTGGAACTTATTGATCATGTGGCATTTTCGATTTGCTAAGATAATTAAATAGATGGAATGATAATTTTCAATGCGAGGCTTCAGAATTTAGCGAGGCAGGCGTCATAAGCATCTGCTGGCACTTTTGCTTGATTTCCATCGCCTCTAATCATTCCAGGTAACAATTGACCAGAAAAACTTCGAGTATTTAGATGCTCCGGATCAGAGGCTGCCTCTATTGCTTCCTTTTACCCAGGGATCGTAAGGTAACGATCAAAATAACCAGGCCATTGATGCAACATATTTCTCGCTAATCTCCACTTTATATTTTCCAACACATATAAGTCCGCCGTTATGTTCCAAAATTATTTTACCGTCGCCACGCGTAACCTGCTGAGGCAAAAATTAATTTCTTTCATCAATTTGTCCGGGCTGACAGCGGGCCATACCGCCCGCCTGCTTATCTCCGCCTATGCGCGTTGTGGGTTAAGTTTTGACAATTATGATATCCATGCTGACCAGGTTTACCGGCTGACCAGGGATTTCAATAGTGAGACGTTGACATTAGTATATTTTGTTCGATCGTAACTAAGTAGTTGTTACCAAGAAAAAAATGCCCCTTTTTTGGCTGGGTTCTACTTTAATCCAAATTCACAGGTATGTTCAGAAACTTTCTCACCGTTGCTATACGCAATCTTCAAAAACAGAAGACGCATTCGGCAATCAATATCGGAGGCCTCGCGATCGGCATGGCTGTCGCCATCCTCATCGGTCTTTGGGTCATTGATGAGCTGTCCTTCGACAAGTACCACAAGCACTATAACCGGATCGCGCAGGTACTGCAAAAGGAACAGCATCTCGGTAAGATCAAGGTATGGGACGATCTCCCTTACCTTCTGGTGGACGCGATGCAAAGGGAGATGGGGGAATCATTCAGCCATATCGTGGCAGCGATGCCATCACGACATAACCTGGAGTTAAGTGACCAGGGGCAAGCGACAGGTGCCATCGGGCCGAAAAAACTGCCTGCAACGGGTTGGTATATGGATGTTGGTGCAGCTGAAATGTTTACACTGAAACTGCGCCGCGGGACTTCGACCGTCCCTGCCAATCCCTATTCCATTATGCTCTCCGCCAGTCTGGCTAAGGCCCTATTTGGGGATGCCGAACCGATGGGGCGCACGATAACGCTGGATAACCAATGGAACCCGACCGACAAAGCACCCGTCACCGTTACGGGCATCTATGACGATCTCCCGGCGAACACCAGGTTCCACGATATGCAATATCTCTTGCCCTGGCAATATTTGGTATTAAGCAAAGGCTCAATGTTGCAGCAAGGCTGGCATGACCACCGCATCCGGATTTATGCCGAGCTTAACCCTGATGCTGACGCCAGGAAGCTCGCCTCAAGTCTCGCGCCGCTCGAGCTGAACATCCTCAAGGGACTAGCTGGGGAGAGTGAAGAGTTGGCGGCGGGTCCGCAGATCCTACTGCATCCCATGAGCGATTGGCACCTATACTCGGATTTCAAAGAAGATATCGTGGACCGGGGGCCGGTGCAGTTCGTGCGGATGATGGCCACCATCGGCACCTTCGTTTTAGTGCTAGCCTGTATCAATTTTATGATCCTAAGTACGGCCCGTAGCGAACGGAAGTCCAGGGAGGTTGGTATCCGCAAGGCGATCGGCTCGCTGCGCGGACAACTGATTCGGCAGTTCTTCGTTGAGTCGTACCTGATAGTCCTGATCGCCTTGATCCCTGCGCTGGCGCTTGCGGGCATCAGCCTGCCGTGGTTTAATCAGCTCGCGGCTAAACAGCTGACAATGCCGTGGACTGACCCCGCATTCTGGGCGCTGGCTTTGGCGTTCGTCCTTATTGCAGGCCTTCTGGCCGGCAGTTACCCTGCCCTGTATCTTTCTTCATTCTCCCCACTGGCAGCGCTAAAAGGCATATTCAAGACTGGCACATCGGCTGCAATCCTGCGGAAAGCGCTGGTCGTCCTGCAATTCACCCTCTCGGTGACGCTGATCATCGCAACGGTGGTTGTATATAAACAGATCATTTTTGCTAAAGATCGACCCATCGGCTATACTCGCCAGGGATTGATGACGGTGCCCATCACGTCAAAGGAATTTTTAGAAAAGTATGACTTCCTGCGCAGCCGGCTCAAAGCTACTGGCGCTGTCATGGAGATAGCGGAGTCGAATAGTGCCCTCACGAATGTGTCCTCCAACAATGGCGGTTTTGACTGGCCCGGCAAGCCTGCGGGTTTCCAGGAAGACTTTGGCACACTCACAGTGACCTACGAATATGGTCGGACGATCGGCTGGCAGTTTACCGGAGGACGCGACTTTTCCCCCGCCTATGGCACAGACTCGCTTGGCTTGGTCGTCAATGAGGCTGCAGTGAAGTATATGGGGCTGGCTCATCCAGTGGGGACGATCATCCACTGGAGGAGTGAGTGGCTAAAACTCGACACAGGCTACCACATCATCGGTGTCATCCGTGATATGGTCATGCAATCGCCCTATGATCCGGTCAAGCCCACCCTCTTCCGCCTCGGCGGCAACCCGAATTCGATATACATTCGAATCGATTCCCATGTCAGCCCACATTACGCCATCGGCAAAATCGCAGATGTCTTCAAAGAGGTGATTTCTTCAACGCCATTCGTATATCAGTGGGCTGATGACGATTACGCAAAAAAATTTGCCACTGAAGAGCGGACAGGCGAAGTCGCGAGCCTCTCTGCAGCACTGGCAGTCTTCATCAGTCTGCTCGGGTTATTTGGGATGGCTCTTTTTGTTGCCGAACAGCGGACAAGGGAGATCAGCATCCGCAAGGTATTGGGTGCATCGGTCTTTAGGTTGTGGTGGCTCTTGGCAAAAGAGTTCGTGACGCTGGTTCTGCTGTCTATTGTCGTCGCATGGGTGGCAGCTTACTATTTTATGCATGGCTGGTTACAGCAATACTCATATCGCGCCACCTTCTCCTGGTGGATATTCGCCTCTGCGGGCATCGGCATTCTTCTCATTGCCTTGCTTTCCATTAGCCACCAGTCATTGAAAGCCGCCTTTTTGAACCCCGTCCGCAACCTCCGAAGCGAATGATTTCGACTTTGGATTTGTCAGATTAACTCTTTACTTATAATTTCCCCTATGGTTGTTGGGTTAATATTTGACTAACACAGATCACAAGAGAAAGTTCTGCTCTTGTTTATACTACTCAATCAAGTAAAGAAAATGAAACACATTAAATCGACCTTTTTTCTATTGGCCTTCATTTTGTCGGCTAATTCAGCGCTTCTGCAAGCTCAATCATCATCACGTTTCAGCGCCAATAAATATGTATCCGAAAAAGGTGATACGCTCTTGTATCGCCTGCTTTTCCCCGATTCAGATACTTTGAGAAGATACCCGCTGGTCATTTTTTTGCATGGTTCGGGTGAGCGGGGCAATGACAACGAAGCGCAGCTGAAATGGGGCGTAATGAATTTCGCAACCGATCAGAACATGATACTTCATCCGGCAATTGTCATTGCACCCCAATGCCCCGAGAAAATAGGCTGGTCAAATTATTCCCGTCAAAAAGGTAACACGGAAGTGCATTTAGCGCCGACTCCTTCAAGACCAATGGAACTTTTGATCGAACTCATTCATAAACTGATCAAGACAATGCCTGTCGACAGCAACCGCATTTATATAACCGGCTTGTCGATGGGCGGCTTTGGGACCTACGATGCGATTGAGCGCTATCCGAATCTGTTTGCTGCTGCTGTCCCTGTTTGTGGTGGCGGCGATGTATCCAAAGTAGCATCAATAGCACATTTACCTATCTGGATCTTTCTCGGGGCCGAGGATCCCGCCGTGAATCCACTATATTCTTTGGATATGTTGAATGCGCTGACCAAGGCAGGCGCTCATCCTGCATTCACTCAGTACCCTGAGGTCGGTCACTTTTCCTGGTTGGGCGCATACAGCGATCCGCTAATGATGGAATGGCTTTTTAAGCAGCACAAATAGCAGAGAAAATAGCTTCGCTTACACATTGGTGTTACTGTTGACCCGAAAAGGGACACACGACCACCGGTAATACCGGATGAAAAACTATTCAATTTCCAATTTTTTCATTAGGGGCGCCGAAGGTTTTTGGCGAATGATGCAACTCGGGATGCTGATGTACTTCCATAAATCTGTTTTGGTTTTATTCAGGCAATTCGATAAGAAATTCTGTGTAGGCGCCTTCTGCGCTTTGAAACCTTATGTTTCCTCCTTGCGCCTTAACAATGTCATAGCTTAAAGATAATCCCAAGCCAGTTCCCTGGCCAGTGGGCTTCGTCGTAAAAAACGGTTGAAAAATTTTGTCTGCGATTCTACTGGGAATTCCAATGCCATTGTCTCTTACAACTATTTGAACGCTCCCTCCACCAGCATGAGTTGCCACCGAAATGTCCGGAATATACCCGTTTGGTTGATTTCTTTTCTTTTCCGCCACCGCATAAAAAGCGTTGTTAAATAGATTGACCAACACGCGTACAATATCCTGGGCAATCACTGGAGTCTTTCCAATACCCGGCTCAAAGTCTGTGTTGATTTTGACTTCCAGCGTTTGATCCTTTGCTTTTTGATTGTGAAAACTTCGATTTAAGGATTCTTCAACAATGGCATTTATATCGGCAAGCTGCTTTTCCCCCTTGTCATTCCGGCTGTGTTGAAGCATGCCCTTGACGATCCCGTCTGCCCTCTTGCCGTGCTGGGTGATTTTTCTTTCGTTTTCCTCGATGTTACCGGCAAGTACGATCGCCTCCGGAATGTTACCAGCATTCATTTCAAGCTTCATATCAGCAAGCAGCTCTTGATTGACTTCCGAGAAATTGTTAACGAAGTTCAATGGATTTTGGATTTCATGGGCTATGCCAGCGGTCAATTCACCCAATGAGGCCATTTTTTCCGATTGGATAAGTTGTGCCTGGGTTGCCTTAAGTTCAGCAAGCGCCTGAACCAATTTCCCCTTTTGTGTCTCCAATTCGAGGTTGAGACTGGTCAGTTGCTCATTTTTTAATTTGACAGCCTCCGTTTCTTTCATCGCCGCTTCTGCCTTATTGCTGACTTCTAAATTCAGTATTTTCTGCGCGATGGCATTTTTATGAAATTCCTTGTCGAGACTCGTGTGTAATTTCAAATGGTTAAATGCCTCTTTGTAATTGCCCAGGTAACTGTAAAATTCTGACAATTGGAATTGCGTCTTGCTTAACAGGTCGATCATTTTTAACTCGTCTGAAATTAAGGCGGCGTTGTTGAGCAATTCGAGAACCTTATCGTTGCCGGATGTTACTTTTTGCAGATCTGCCAGAAACAAAAGCGTCTCGACTTCCCGTCGTTTATCACCAATTATCTTTTTTAACTCCAGGCTCTGGTTTGAAAGCTTTACCGCCTGGTTGATATCTCCTTTTTCTTTAAAGATTTCAGCCAGATGCAGCAGAGCATTGCCTTGAGTCCTTTTGTCTCCGGTAACCCTGGCTATGGCAAGACTCTGTTCGCAATATGCAACTGCGTCCTGGTATTTTTTAAGCGCGAAGTACGTATACCCGATATTGTCGAGGCTCCCCGCTTCGCCCAGCTTGTCAAGAGATTCCTGGCGGGCCTCCAAGCCTTCCCGGTAATATTGCAGTGCTTTGGTATAGTCCCTGCTTACCCTCGTTCTCCCTAAAATTCGATCTCCGGAATCCTCTGTCATTGGAGTCTTTATGCTGTCATCAATCAAGCTCAGTCTTAAACCACGCATCGGCCGTTCCAAGTTTTTGGTCGGTGCACATCCTGATCATCAGGAACAGCTGCAACTTGTAACCCGTCAAAAACTTAACACTGGAAGCAATGATCGCTTCGCCAAACATCGCTTTCCCGCCCCAAGGATACAACACTTCCCTATTTAATATCTCATCATCGGTTATACGGTCGAACAATTTTTGCGTTAGCCGGATTTCGTCGTCCATGGCAGATAAAAAACGGTCGTGCTGCATTTGCCTGGATGCTGCCTGTTTTTTGGCAAAGGAAACAAAGAAATCATTTTCAGGTTCATTTAGCCAGAAGTCGGGCAGCGCAGTTCCGACAACGGCCAGGTATTGCAATAATTCGATGATACTTCTCATATCGCTCTTTGGCCTGAAATCGATCTTATCGTGCGGGATTTTGGTATACAATATCTTGCAAATCTTCATTTCATCCACGATGGCATTTTGTAATTGTGTTTTGTACATGGTTGGAGATTGGTTAGCGTTGCTTGAAAGAAATGCGGAGTGGTACGGAGCAGACAAAAAGATATGAATTTTAGTTAGATTCTTAAAATCTGTCCGCTAGCCAAGTCAGAACGAACATACTCCTCAACTCAGACAGCAGGTTTTTGCTGGCAAGATGAAATGTAAATATTCCTACGAAGAGTATAGGGGGCAACTATACCCGCGATCGCCCCAGCCTTCGGATTGGGCTTCTGCATTAGTCAAAGGTATTTGCCGCGACTATTGAAACTGCCTCGGTTTTGCGATTGACTGGCGGGAGCACCCGATTCTTACTGCTCCAGCACCGACGCCATATTCATCCCTTCCCTGATTAGCTTTATCTTCCCGTTTTCAGAGACGAGGCGCCCCATGTACAATTGTTTATAAGGCTTCCCATTCCACAAACAATCTACCTCATATTCAGCAAAAACCTGATCGAGTGTTTCTATATAGAACTGGATATTGATGAACCTGAATTCGGGAGCCATTTTGAGAATTGCGGCAATCATATTCTTAATATTTTCCGGCCCTTGTGTCCTCCACGGCCCATCTATGGACGCCAAATAGGGAAGCTCAATCGCCCCGTCGGACGTAAATAGCGCAGAGACTGCTTCCGGGTTTTGAATGTTGGCATGATACGCTTGCATCAATTCCTTCGCCGTTTTCATTTTTGAAATGTTTGATTGGTTTACTAAAACGAATTACACTCACAAAGTTCTATTTCCATATTCGACTGCCCAATGATTTAGGTCACATTTTTACCGTGATTAAAATCAACTACATCGGTTCGGCGCTTCAACAGTTTCATTCTCCTTCACAATATTTTACCATTTCGGCACACCCGTTTAACACTGCTTTAAGACCCACCCTTTTACTTTTATGAAAAATCAATCGACTTAAGACTGGGAGCGAAAATGAGCACTAATTTCGAAGATTATAAACCTTAACGCACTTATGAATGAATGTTGAATTTTACCACGTCTCCACTTTTTGCAATGACATGTTTCTCGGTAACCCGGCAGCGGTGTGCCCGCTCGATCAGTGGCCTGCCGACAAATATCTCCGGCACATCGCATCGGAGAGTTATTTGACAAAAACGGCATTCCTGGTAAAAGAAGCTGACCATTATTATGTTCGATGGTTTACCCCGCTGTCGGAAGTGGATCTTTGTGGTCATTCCACTTTGGCCGCCGCGCATGTCGTTTATGATCATAAGGGGCAAACTGACCCTGCAATTGTTTTTAATTCGCGCGCCGGACGCCTCGGTATAAAGAAAACAGGAGATTTGATTACGGTTGATCTCCCTGCCGATGAGCTGCACCATATTGATATCACTCCACAAATGAGTAACTGGTTTTCTGCCATGCCGGTTGAAGCGTTTCGAGGGAAAAGGGATTACCTGCTTGTTTTTCCATCGGACGGAGACATTGTGCAGTTAAAGCCTAATCTGCCTGTCATCGCAGCGCTCAACAATACGCGTGGCGTGATCGTGACCGCTAAAGGGGGAAAAATGGATTTTGTTTCCCGCTTTTTTGCACCACAGTCAGGAATTCCCGAAGATCCCGTAAGCGGCTCTGCGCATATCACGCTGACGGCTTACTGGTCGGCAAGGCTCCGAAAAAAGGAATTGAAGGCCGTCCAGCTTTCAGGCAGGAAGGGATATGTTGAATGCCTTGACCTTGGGAAACGAGTTGCGCTCAGTGGCAGGGCGAAGACGTTTCTGGTGGGGCAGATTTATGTTTGATTTCAATAGTGCAAATTTTGAACCATTCGCGGGGTTCGGAGTAAGCAGTCAGTTAATCGGATGTCGCTATTCCCTTTTAGAAATTGTAGCCAGCTCCAATCATAAGGTTTAAAGTAGAAATCGGGAATGCCGTTTTTTGAGGCGGATCGCCATATTTCCAGGCAGGGTCCGAATGGAAAAACGAAACTATTCCCTTAAAATATAAACGGGACGAGGTTTGCCAGGTTAATTCTGCCCGGACTCTGTAACAAAGAGACCATGGGAGCGAAAGACCTCCAAAATAGCCTTCTGCAGGCTGTGGACCGGAGATTGAGTAAGGCAGGTATGAAACAAAATACGAATACCCGGGCGCGGAGGTCTTTGCCATTCCGAGATCTATACCAGGCAGCAGGGATATTCTGCCAGGTAAAAGAGGTATTTTGAGATTTCCCCCAATCATCAGGTTCCACAGTGACCATGACCCGACGTTCACGCGATATTGATTATAGCCCGGAAAGCGGCTAACAATTGTGTCTTTTATTACTGCATCGCTTTGACTATTCCTCTGCCATCCTACCGAGAATGTAATGTCAGTCCGCTCATTTGCCGGATAGACAATTTTTAGCCCCAATGAAAAACCCAACATTGCGGAACCATATCCAAGCGACTGGGAGAAACTATTAAAGCCCTTGGTCCCAAATTTACCGACCGGTTCGCATATGCCTAAATCTGCCTCGACCGAAACTCTCTTATTTGTCTGTGCGACGGCCGGATTTGTGAATGCGAAGAGTAAGAAAAATGTGAAACCGAGGCCGGTAACTGCAATTCCCTTCAGTGCGCAGTTTTTCATAAAGATTAAGTTTTGATTGTAGAGAAATCCAAAAAATCGGTGGATATAATGCCTGATTCATCGAAATCTTGGTAGTGGGTTATTATTGTCTTACGCAAATTTTACATGCTCTTAATCCGTATTTAAATACCGCGTCATGCACGGAAACCTTAATAATCCGGTGGGTACATTTTTGCAATCCATGGCATTCCAAAATTCGGTGATAAGCAACTGCACCTCTACTTAAACAAACATAAACACTATCTGAAAAAAATATTTTTGTCGTGGGTGCAGATGTATTGCTAATTGAAAATGCAGAAATAACCAGCGAAGTGAACGCAAAAAAAATATATTTCCTCACTCGAATTGATTTGAGATCAAAATATTCTTCTCTTTCAGAATGAAAAGTTAGCAAATATGAAGTTTATTCCGGCTTTAAGCCAAAGAGAAAGGATTGAATTGCTGACAGGGTTTAGGAAAATGGCGCCCCCTCCCTTTTTTAGGAATGCTATGGTGGTTATTGGACTTGAGCTTCAGAGAAGAGTTTGACCGATTGGCATCGGTGTTAGAGTAAATTCGATATTTGAAAGCTATCTTGCAAGTTGTTGCTACGCGAAATCTTAAACTTTTATATTGCCACCTTTACTTTGGTGAGCGGCAATATGAATCACCCGCTTATTGATGCCAAAATCGGT
>JAJPJP010000351.1 GCA_021324175.1 Chitinophagia bacterium | reverse complement strand
TTGATGAAATGCAACGAAGACAACAAATTGAATCAGCGAAAACCGCCTATCTAAATAAAGTGACAAATTACTCGTTGCTAGCAGGTTTAGGCACTTTCTTTTTAGTTGCTTTTATTCTGTATCGAAATAACCGACACAAACAAAAAGCGAATAAGATATTACAAAAAACACTTGGCGAATTAAGATCGACCCAATCGCAACTCATCCAATCGGAAAAAATGGCATCCCTTGGTGAACTTACTGCGGGCATTGCACACGAGATACAAAATCCGTTGAACTTCATGAATAATTTCTCGGAAGTAAATGCGGAATTAATTGATGAAGCCTCGCAGGCTATTAAAACCGGCAATCAAAACGAGGCGTTGGAATTAATGTCAAACTTAAGGGTGAATGAATTAAAAATAAGCCACCATGGAAAGCGAGCCGATGCCATTGTTAAAGGTATGCTGCAGCATTCACGCACAAGCTCAGGTCAAAAGGACCTTGTCAATATCAATGCCCTTGCAGATGAATGTCTCAAATTGAGCTACCACAGCATACGTTCAAAAGAAAATTCCTTTCAGGCAAATCTGCAAACCAATTTCGATGATTCCATTGGGAAAATTCCGCTTATCCAACAGGACATTGTCAGGGTCTTTGTTAATTTATTCAACAACGCCTTCTACGCAGTCAATGAAAAAAGCAAACAACAGATTGAATGGTATGAGCCTACCGTTTCTGTAAACACAAAGAAGGTGGATAACCTGATAACGATCAGTGTTAAAGACAATGGAAACGGCATTCCTCAGAAAGTGGTTGATAAGATATTCCAACCTTTTTTCACAACAAAACCAACTGGACAAGGAACTGGTTTAGGATTGAGCTTAAGTTATGATATAGTAAAAGCGCATGGTGGGGAAATAAAAGTGAATACCAAAGAAGGAGAGTTTACAGAATTTGCGATCCAATTACCCGTCTCATAAATGCCCTGGACGTGGTGGTATTTGAATTGATGTCAACTGTCCGTCCTCGAACCAAAATCATGCTGACAGCTTTTATCGTTGTTGATAGTTTTTCTTATCTTTTAATCGTCAACACATACTGCACGAGATAATTTGATTGTAATTGTAATGTCGTAGTAACATTTTTAAAACTCATGGCGAGGAAACAAAAGCGAAACAAAAGCATATGAAGGAAGTGAATTCGTTATTCAATTATTTGTAAAATAAAATGCTCAGAATTATTTTGAAGAAATCACCTTGCATATTCATTGCGCTTTTCATGATGCTTGATCTGGTTTTTGGACAGCGGGCTTTTTTAGACGGCCTTGAACAGAAATTGAGTGCCGCTACTAAAGAAGATACATCCAGGGTAATAGCGCTTAATGCATTAGCCAACTATTACGCCTATGTTCAATTCGACAGTAGTTTTTTTTATGCCAAGCTTGCAAATGCTCTTTCAGAAAAAATAGGTTATTCGTCAGGAAGAATCTTAAGCTATAGAATTGCTTTTAGTGCCTTAAACTGTCAGGCAAATTATCCACGAGCTTTAGAAGCGGCGTTGAATCTTAAAAAAATCACGGACGAAATAAAAAAAAACGATCCAAGCGCATATGTAGTGCCAAGTTATTTCCTGGGAGTTGTTTATAGGGAAATGGCGGATTTCCCGGATGCAATTTTTCAACTCAATCAGGCCATCAATTTTCAAAAAATGTCCGGAAAGAGTATGGCAGAAGTTTTTTTTGCATATTCACAGTTAGGTATCTTATACCAGTTAGAAAATAAATTGGATTCTGCTTTGTGGTATGCACAAAAAGGGTATGAACTGGGTCTGGATGCGAAAGAATTTAAACAATTCTATTCCCTTGCTTTAGGTGCCCTGGGAAAGGTTCATGAAGCATTACATGATTATAAATCTGCGGAAGAATTTTACTGGTTAGGGATCACGCAAAGTCAGCTTGTTAATAATGTTTATTTATTGGCAAGAAATTATAACAATCTTGCGGGTCTTTTTGCAAAGACGGACCAGAAAGACTCCTGCATTTATTATGCTAACATCTCTCTTAATATATGCCAACAACATAATTTCGGCGAATTCGCCTATGATGCAAGCAGGATACTTACCGATATATATGGAAGAGGGGTAAATGCAGACAGCACATTAAAATATATGAAAATAATGGTGGCTGCAAAAGACACAGTATTCAGCCAGGCAAAGGGGCAGCAATTCCAGGAATTGGCATTTAAGGAGGTGCAACGTTTACAAAAGATAAATATTGATAAAGAAAGATCTCTGAACCTTGTCAAGTTATATATCCTGCTTGCAGCAGTGTGTGTGTTTTTATTACTTGCATTTATTCTTTACCGGAACAACAGACAAAAACAAAAAGCAAAGAACAAAATTGAAAAAGCTTATGCGGAATTAAAATCCACTCAATCCCAACTCATCCAATCCGAAAAGATGGCTTCATTGGGTGAACTCACCGCAGGCATAGCCCATGAAATACAAAACCCGTTGAACTTCGTCAACAATTTTTCTGAAGTCAATACAGAATTAATTGATGAGGCAGAATCTGCCATCGATGAAGGAAAATCAAAAGAGGCAAAGGAATTGCTGAATAGCCTTAGGAATAACCAGATCAAGATAAACGAACATGGTAAACGTGCTGATACTATTGTAAAGGGAATGCTGCAACATTCACGGATTAGCACAGGGCAGAAAGAACCAACTGATGTCAATGCCTTGGCAGATGAATACCTTCGCCTCTCCTACCACGGTCTGCGTGCAAAAGACAAATCGTTCAATGCAAAACTGAATACAGATTTTGATGCAAGCATCGGCAGCATAAATATCATCCCACAGGATATAGGGAGAGTATTATTGAATTTATACAACAATGCATTTTATGCAGTGAGCGAGAAAAAGAAATCAGCAGGAGCCGGTTACGAGCCAGCTGTTTCAGTCAGCACAAAAAAGATTGGTGACAAAGTTGAGCTAAAAGTGAAGGATAATGGAAGCGGCATTTCGCAAAAGGTGATTGATAAGATTTTTCAGCCTTTCTTTACCACTAAACCAACAGGACAAGGAACTGGTTTAGGATTGAGCTTAAGTTATGATATTGTGAAAGCTCATGGCGGGGAAATCGCGACCAATACAAAGGAAGGAGAGTATACAGAATTTACAGTACAATTACCCATCTCATAAATCCCCTCTCGCTAGTCGAAGACGACATATTAGTAATTTATTATATGGCACCTGCAAAAATTTCACTCAGGCGATTTTGGTAACAAAGCCCATCTATAATGCAAATACAAAAAGAGCTAACACGTAACACCCAACATTGCTGCTGTAAATACGTCAACTACCACCTCAATCTGGCGGCTTACCCGTTTAATCCGTCAATTAGATAGCCATAATACCAATGGAAAGTTTTAAAAGCTAGATTTGAGATGAACTAATTAAAAAATACCTTTAAAATCGTTGCCGTTATGTTTCAAGGTATGCTTTCAATCGAATGTGACTGTTGCAACTATTTTGCAGGAAGGTCTTGGTATTTATGATATACAATCCATTTTCCATTTCAATTAAAGAGGCTGTAAAGGACATTTTCTTTACAGCGCTTCTGGTGTTCTGTTTATGTGCATCAGTTTTTTCCCAACAAAAAATAACGGGATACGTGACCGGAATAAATGATGTGTCGCTCGAGGGGGTTACTATTAATGTTAAAGGTTCCGGCACCGGAACAACTACCGACGACAGAGGCTTGTTTTCCATCTTCGCGAAGGCGGGGGATGTTCTCGTTTTTTCATTTGTTGGCTATAATTCAAAACAAGTCACAATTGGCGCGGAATACAATTTGACCGTTTCTCTAACCGAGACACCAGTTAACCTTGACGAGGTGATTGTAACAGGCTATACTGCTCAAAAAATCAAGGAAATTACCGGTTCGATCGCTTCTGTGAAACCAGAAGATCTTACTGCTGTTCCTGCAGGACAGGCTGAACAAATGCTTCAGGGAAGGGTCGCCGGTTTAACTGTGATTACTTCCGGTATGCCCGGAAGCCCAAGCAATGTTTTTATACATGGAATTGGAAATTTCGGGAATGTCACTCCGCTTTATATAATTGATGGTGTACAAGGAGACATAAACCTCCTCAACCCCCAGGATATAGAGTCTTACAGGTTTTGAAAGATGCGGGAGCCTATGCCATTTACGGAGTCCGCGGTGCCAATGGCGTTATTGTCGTCACCACCCGCAGCGGCAAGACTGGTAAAACCAAAATAACTTATGATTCTTATTATGGCACTACGCGTCCCCTGAGAAAGGGGCTTGATTTGTTGAATCCACAGGGACAGGCAGATCTAACCTGGCTGGCAGACAGGAATTCAGGAGATGTGGATCCGAATACCGGTAACCCGGTCGATCCATATTACGGTAATGGCAGTACTCCGGTTTTGCCTGACATCCTGGTAGCAGGGCCTTATACAGGCCTTTCGATGAGCGATTCAAATGCCAATCCCGCTAAGTATAACATCAATCCTGCAAATGGCTCAATTTATCAGATTATAGCTTCAAACAAAACAGGTACAGATTGGTTTCATGATCTATTCAAGCCGGCTACAAGTCAGAATCATACCTTAACCATTTCCGGAGGCAGCGAAAAAAACAAGTACTTATTCTCCCTTGGATATCTTGACCAACAAGGCACTTTGCTAAATACATATCTAAAAAGGTACACCGCGCGAATAAATACCGTATTTGCGTTGGACAAAACTATCCGCATAGGAGAAAACCTGCAATTATCATTCAGAGATAATCCCACGATCACAAATCAGAGTCCTAGCAATGAAATATTCACCTCGGTCCTGGCTTGGCCTATCATGCCAGTTTATGACATAAATGGAGGTTGGGCCTCTTTGACTGTTCTGAACCCCATAAGCCAATCTAACCCTGTCGCAGCCAGGGTGCTCGCCCAAAACAACACATCCAATTATTGGGATATATTGGGTAATGTGTTTGCCGAAGCCAATGTGTTGCGTGATGTCACTTTTAGGACAAGTTTCGGAGGCACTTTTAACGACTATTATTTTTATACCTACAATTTTAGCGATTATGGTCTTTCGGCAGCAGGTATTCCCAATAATAGCGTAAGCGAGGCCTCAGGCTATGCCAGATCATGGACCTGGACGAATTCCTTTACTTACTCCCAAACGTTCCGCAACATCCATAAAATAACCGTATTTGCAGCTACGGAGGCGATCAGTAATTTCAATAGGGAACTAGACGCTGCGCGGTCGGGATTTTTTAGTACTGCCCCCACTTTCCTGCTGCTATCCAATGGAATTGCAGCAACTCAAACAAATTCGGATCTCGAAGGAGCTTCTTCTTTGTATTCACTGATAGGAAAGGCTGACTATGGATTCGACGAAAGACTATTTTTTTCCGCAACGCTTAGGAAAGACGGCTCCTCAATTTTTGCACCCCAGAAGAGATACGGATGGTTTCCTTCATTCAGTGCCGCATGGAGACTCACGGAAGAAAAATTTCTAAAAGATTCCAAATGGCTAACCGACCTGAAAATTCGGACAAGCTGGGGCAAAACGGGCTTCTTCGGCAATACTAACCCGCTTAACCAGTTTGATTTGTACGGTGGCAGCGTTTCAAATTCCTATTATGACATTAATGGCACAAGCAATTCACCTGTGCAGGGTTTTAGAAATACCCGGATAGGGAATCCCAATACAACATGGGAACAGGATATTGTAACCAATATCGGTTTGGAAAGCATCTTTTTTTCCGGCAAGCTGAACCTTACAATAGACTGGTATAAAAAACTATCTTCCGGTCTGCTATTTCCCGTAGCACTTCCTGCAATTTTGGGTGCAGGCACGCCGCCCAACACAAACGTGGGCAATGTAGAGAATACAGGCATCGATGTTTTAGTTGGATCAAAGGGGAGTTTTAGCAAGGATTGGAACTGGAATGCAACCTTAACCTTTACTTCGTACAACAACAAAATATTGCATCTTACTGATTTGCCTTATTTCGATCTTCAATCTAATGCGGGAACATTTGTAAGAAACGAAGTGGGTCACCCGGTCGGTTCTTTTTTTGGCTATAAAATAATCGGCTTTTTTGCCAATTCGAATGATGTAAACAAATCGCCTGTTCAGCAGGACGCCAGCCCTGGAAGATTCAAATATCTTGATGCGAATCATGACGGGGTCATAGATGACAATGATCGGGTCTTTTTTGGCAATCCGAATCCCAAATTTACGGTAGGAATAAACCTCGGATTGGCATACAAGGGATTTGACTTCTCTACTTTTCTTTATGGATCGTTCGGGAATGATGTAATAAATGTTCTGAGAGAGGTCACTGATTTTGCCCCCTATCCGCCCGGATTTCCTTTCAACTCGGCAAAAAGCAAAATTGCATTGTACGATTCATGGACGCCCCAGCACCAGAATGCGATAGCGCCGATTGCAGAGAACAGTTTTAATTTCAGCAATCTGGGAGCCGTGAATTCCTATCCGCTGGAAAATGGTTCATACTTGCGGAACAAATCCATGATTCTTGGGTATGCCTTTAAGAACAATTGGCTTAGTAAATATAAGATTCGGAGGTTAAGGATTTACCTGCAATGTGTCAATCTATTTACGCTGACCAGGTATACAGGTCTGGACCCTGAACTGTCCGGAGCAAGTTCCGCATGGGGAATTGATTTTGGAAACTACCCCAATAATCAGAAGCAATATCTTGTTGGTATAAACCTCGGCATTTGAAGTTCGATGTTGATAATTCTAATTTATGAAATATTTTAAGCCTCTATTGGGTTTAGCTGCTTTAACTGGACTCTTCTATTCCTGCAACAGATCCTTTTTGAATTCATCGCCTCTGGGTTCTTTGAGCACCGCGCAGGTTGCCAATAAACAGGGCGTTGAGGGTTTACTCATAGGAGCCTACAGCCTTCTTGACGGGCAAGGTGCGGTTCAGGGGGGCCCGGCTTCTTCTGAATCCAACTGGATTTATGGAAGCATTTGCGGGACGGAAGCTTACAAAGGTTCCGTTGTCGGCGACATTCCAGAAATAACAGAATTTGAGACTTTTCAGTCAACAGCGACAAACGATTTTCTCGAGGCAAAATGGCAGGCCTTATATGAGGGAATCCAAAGCGCGAATGATGTTATAAGAATTATGCGGCTGGCTAAAGACATGACGCTTTCGGACACTGTTGAGGCAAGAGCAGAAGCCTTGTTTTTGCGTGCTTTTTATCACTTTGAAGCGAAGAAAATGTGGAACAATATTCCCTACATTGACGAAACAATTACGTACGCATCGGGAAATTACCATGTGCCAAATGATACAGCCTGGAACCGTATCGAAAACGATTTCATTTATGCCATGAATAACCTGCCTGCGACACAACCCAATGTCGGCAGAGCCAACAAATATGCAGCAGAAGCCTTTTTGGCAAAAGTGTATATGTTTGAGCGGAAATTCACTGTTGCCAAGCCTTTGTTAGAAGATCTCATAAACAATGGCGTAACCGCTGGTGGTTTGCACTATGCGCTTTTGGTACACTTCCACGATAATTTTGACCCCGCCACAAAAAATGGATCGGAATCTGTTTTTGCCGCTCAGATGTCAGTAAACGACGGTTCCTTGGGGGCAAATGGAAATCCCGGAGATGTCAACAATTTCCCCATGGTAGGCCCGGTAGGTTGTTGTAGTTTTTTTCGACCGTCTCAATATCTGGTGAATCACTTCAAAACGGATCCCGTTACCGGCCTTCCTGACCTGGACAATTTCAATGATTCAGATGTAAAAAATGATGAAGGGTTAACCCCGGATTCTCCTTTTGTTGCGTATGCCGGCACGCTGGATCCACGCCTTGACTGGACGGTTGGCAGAAGAGGGATACCTTATCTTGACTGGGGAATATACACCGGGTCCAATTGGGTCAGGGATCAAACTGACTATGGCCCATATAGCGCAAAAAAAAATGCCTTTTATATTTCTGAGCAACAAGCCTATACTGATAATTCCAATTGGGCGCCGGTCTCCACGGCGACCAATTTCAATCTAATCCGTTTTGCGGATGTTTTGCTGCTCGCGGCAGAAGCAGAAATCGAAACAGGTAACCTCGAAAACGCCAGGGGATACGTAAATCAGGTGCGACAACGGGCGGCCGATCCCATGGGATGGGTTTACCAATACAATATAAATCCAGCTACCGGTTCGCAGGATCCCGCGCTAGGAAATTCAGGTGTCCCCGCGGCAAATTATAAAATCGGTTCATATACGCAAACCTGGACGGATCCTGCACTCGCACGTAAAGCGGTCCGTTATGAACGGATGCTTGAACTAGGCATGGAAGGTCACAGGTTTTTTGATTTGGTCAGGTGGGGAATCGCGCAGACAGAAATTAATAATTATTTAAAGCAAGAGCAGACTTTGAGGAATTATCTGGTAGGCGTGACATTTATGCCGTGTAACGAATATTTTCTTATTCCTCAGACGGAAATAGATTTAAGTGCGGGAATAAGTGGTATACCGATGATGAATCAAAATTGCTATTGATAACTTATCGTATTTGCTGTGGATTCAAAAAAAATAATATTCATATTCTTTTTAGTTTTTGTTGTCGGTTTTTCCAAATCGCAACAATCGGGAAATCCTGGCGCCCGAGGTGCCTATCTGCCCATTCACTGGGGACTTGACCAAGGCATATCGCAGGGCGAAGTCTACTCAATGATTAAGGACACGAATGGATTCTTATGGGTGGGTACCAGCTTTGGTTTGAATCGTTTCGACGGCTCCACTTTTAAAAAATATTTCGCAGACAACAACAAAAAAAACCGTACCATTATAGGAAATGATATTCATGGCTTAATCGAAGATAGTCTGCATAACATCTGGATAGGTACAAACAATGGATTGTCATCGTATGACCTGAAGGCAGACTCTTTTAGGAATTTTCCATCTATTGTTGCGGGTGAGGCAATTATTCCCTTCTGGGCTACGGCGGATGAGGTTTTTTGTGTCGACTATCCCGATTCGCAACTATCAGCCTATAACATTCATTCGCTTGTAAAGAAGAAACTAGTGAGCATTTTGGACGCCGATACCATTGGTTTCGGAATTTCCGATCAGTACGCCATTTTCGACCGACGATCAAACAGCGTCTGGCTGGAAAAAGGATTCCGCTTTTGGGCGGGAGGCGGGTTATTGCAAATTTCACTCTCTGATGGGAAAAGACGTGAATACACTTGGCCCTGCTATCTAAATATTGCTGGTCATTCCCATTTTTCGGAAGGCATGCGCTATGACCAAAAGCGTAATTCGATTTGGATAAGCAGCCCTGACGGGCTAATTGAATTCACGTTAAATGACCGGAGGTTTCATCATATTGATGCGCTGAACAGCTTCGTAAAGCTGAAAAACTTCAATCAATGGGCCGGCATAGATATCGATAAGGATGGCAAGGTATGGATGGGCACTTACCCGAAAGGCATAGTCATATTTAATCCCGCTGACAATTCTGTTACTACACCTTTTCCTGATGACACGCTTCAGCAAAAGAATGTGTCTGATGAAAATGTCTGTCTCTACTGCGATAAGAGCAGCATGATCTGGTCCGGTTTTTTTTTAAGAAAAGGAATTTACCAACTGGTTCCTTTTTCGCCTGCCGTGACGCATTATACTCTCGATCGGCGGGGTAGGGTTGGCGGCGACAGAAGGGTAGTTAGCATGATTGACGGAGGCAAGGACAAGATTTGGATGGGTGTAATTCCCTTAGGTTTAAAGATATGGAATCCACATACCGACTCACTTGAATCGATGCCAATCAGGGAGCTGACCAGGATTGATACGACTAGGTTACATTATCTGTTCCTCGTGAAAATCGACTCGCTACATAACAAGGCGTGGATAGCTCTTAATGATGACCTTTATGAAATGGATCTAAGAGATCAAAAATGCAAACCTGTATTTTATGAAGATAACAACGGAAGAAGGCGTCCTCTCAATTCGTCTCTGTCCTCCAGGCCTTTTAACTGTGTACCCTATGCTTATAAAAACGGATGCTTAATTATAGCATCTTTTGAAGACCGGCAGGTCATTTTTGAAGCCAGCAGCGAGGATCCTGTTGCAAGGCAAATCCTGTCTTTCCCAAGGTACGGAATTGATCAAGGGGCACTTTTCAGCGACGATGATCACGCGCTTTTTTTGAAGAGACAAAATTCTCCGACGAACCTTACTTATTTGAACCTCAGCGGCAAGTGGATATCTTTTCCCAATCTAATAGACAGCATTCAATGGGACCGCATAGTCTGGAATCAGTCAGATCATTCATATTGGATAATTGCCGAAACCAAGTTGCTGCATTTTGACAAAGATTTTCGGGTGATTAAAATATATACCGAAGAAGATGGTTTGCCGGGTTTTCGAATTTATAATCTCATTGTCGACGAAAAAGGTAATATCTGGTTTAATACTGATCGTTCGCTCAATGAACTCAATACAAAAACGGGCACCATCGTAAAACTTTCTGAAAAAGACGGCTTTCTCCCAAGCGATTTCAATGGTTCCCTTTTTGCAAAAGATGGAGAAGGGGGTATTTATTTTGCTTCCGATGAAGGAGGATTTTACAGAATCAGGCCGGATAAGATTGTCAGCGCCTATTCCTCTGTATACCTGGAGTCGCTGAAGATAAACCAGCAGTCCGTGGCGCTTTCCAGCGGGATAAACAACCTGCAGGAATTATTTCTCCGGTATTTTGAAAATAAGATAACCATCGAAACCGGTATTATTGACTACTACTCAAGAGGGAAAAGCAGCATCCGTTACAAGCTGGAGGTTAATGAGCAGCATGCCGCGTGGCAATACGCGCCGGATTACTATTCTATTCGGTATGAAGAACTGACTCCGGGCAGGTATACGCTGGTGATGCAGGCTGCCAATGCTTCCAACGAATTTGTGGGTCCGGAAAAAAGATTGATCATCCACATCAGCCCGGCTTTTTGGAACACCTGGTGGTTCCGGATAGCAGTCTTTTTAATTATTGTCGCGCTCATCTATGTTTTTACTCGTGTACGCCTGCAACAGAGGTTCCGCCGGCAACTTGAGCGTTCAGAAAAAGAAAAGCAACTCTCCGATTTGAGACAGAAATCAACCGAATTGGAGATGCAGGCGCTTCGGGCACAAATGAATCCGCATTTCATATTTAATTCACTCAATTCTATCAATCGGTTTATTCTCCAAAATAACCGGACTGAAGCTTCGGAGTTCCTTACGAAATTTTCGAAACTGGTCCGTATGATATTGCAGAATTCACAGGCGTCGCTGATTAGCCTGGAAAGTGAGCTGGAATCTCTCAGGCTGTATCTGGAGATGGAGTCCCTCCGTTTTAATTACCATTTTGATTACAAGGTGTCGGTTACTGAGGACATCGATGTCGAAATGCTAAAGGTTCCCCCTCTTATTCTTCAGCCGTATGTGGAAAACGCGATTTGGCACGGATTGATGCACAAAGAAGAGAAGGGACAGCTGGATATCGAAGTGACAGATGAAAACGATTACCTCTATTTCAGAATTGCTGACAACGGTATTGGTCGAAAACAAGCATCGGCAATGGCAAGCAAATCTGCTACAAAACATAAATCGATGGGATTGAAAATAACTGCGGACAGAATTGCGCTAATACAAAATACAAATGGCGTGGAATCGCCTGTCACCATTAATGATCTTACTGATCCTAATGGCGATGCTGCAGGAACAGAAGTAATAATCAAAATGCCGGTAATCTATGATTAATGCCATACTTATTGACGATGAGGTCCACTGCCTTGATACCCTGAGCATGCTAATGGCGGATTATTGCCCGGAAGTGGAAATAATGGATAGATGTCTGTCCCCGAAAACGGGAATTGAAGCTATTAAAGCGAAAAAGCCTGATTTGGTATTTCTTGACATTGAAATGCCGGCGATGAATGGCTTTGAGTTATTAGAGCAGTTTGAGCAAATTCCTTTTTCGGTAATTTTTACCACCAGTTACGACCAATACGCCATAAAGGCGATTCGTTTCAGCGCACTTGATTACCTGCTGAAACCGATTGATCCAAAAGAACTGATAGCTGCCGTGCATAAATTGCAGTTGCAACATGCGCCTCCGTCGGTTGAACAGATGCGAATGTTGATGGAACAAATGCAGATACAAAACAAACAGGCGGGTTTCTCAAGAATTGCAGAATTGTTTGAGGGGAGTGGCTCGCTTCCCCTAGATGCTAAACGACAACGGCGCCTGGCTGCGATATTGTTTACAGACATTGTAGGTTATACGGGGCTTATGCAACAAAACGAAGAACAGGCGGTAACCATCATTAGGAGATATGGCTCAGAAATGAAAGAGTGTGTAGCTGACCATGGAGGCGAAATGCTCAATGACTATGGCGACGGAAGCCTTTGCGTGTTTGCCAGTGCAACTGAAGCGGTGCAATGTGCCGCGCAATTGCAAAAACGCCTGCAGCAGGAACCAGTCGTTCCGCTGAGGGTTGGATTACATATAGGTGAAATTTTTTTTGAAGACGGAAAAATTTTGGGCGATGGGGTAAACGTAGCGTCTCGAATTCAATCGTTGGGGAATGGGAATAGCATACTTTATTCTGGAGAAATTCATGACAAAATTAAAAACAATCCGAAATTCAAGTCAGTCTCGATAGGGCGCTACGATTTTAAGAACGTGGAGAAGCCTTTGGAAGTTTTTGCTCTTGCCAATGAGGGCTGCGTCGTACCTTCAAAGAGGAATACTGAAGGGAAATTGAAAAAAAGAAAATGGGGCAACTTCTTCTTTTCGGGATATACAAAGAAAAATTAGCAAGTCAGCGGTCATGGAGAAAAGATCCTGTAATCGTGATTTTGAACATGAGCAGAGCCAGTCGGTTTTTTTGGACGGGAAGATGACCCACGTTAAAAACTATATTGTTAACGAATGATACGAGCCATACTAGTAGATGACGAAATTCATTGCATAGATACATTGAGCATATTGATAAGCGACTATTGTCCAGATGTGGAGATACTTGAAAAATGCTATTCAGCAAAAAGGGCCCTTGAGGTGATTGAGAATGCCAGTCCAGAGCTCATATTTCTGGATATCGAAATGCCGGTGATGAATGGTTTCGAACTACTGGAGCAATTTAAAGAGTTTCCGTTTTCAGTAATATTTACAACAAGTTATGATCAATATGCTAT
>JAJPJP010000367.1 GCA_021324175.1 Chitinophagia bacterium | reverse complement strand
ATCGGGAACGTGGTACGGGAAATTGCCTGATGGGCCGCCAGCACGTCTTACTTTATTTCTTGGGCAGACTCTTTAATACCGGTTCCTGGATCGAAACGGGGTATTTTTTCTTCAGCGCAGTGATCCACTGATCTTCCAGGTAGGTTTGATAATCGTTGGTGACCAGGCCGCGGGCTTCCATGAAATTTCTTGGCGTGCGTTCATTATAGACTTTAACGATATAGGCAAAAGTGACCGTGTTGTCGGGCTGGTTTGTCACAAAGGATGTGAAGGATCCCTGCTGAAAGCCCTTTTGCTCGGCCATGGGCAGTTGCGTCAGGAGAAAACGACCTGAATCAGCCTGCATGGAGCCATCGGAAGCATCAAGCATTTTTTTCCAGCGTGCGGTGCTGTCCTGTATTTTTTCCCTGACACGGCTGGCGGAACCCTCGCTATTACAGGTGAACACAATGGCGTCGGCGCTCGCATCCCACCAGTATTTGTTCTTGTTCGCATCGAAATATTTATGCAGACCGGCGCTGTCATCTGATGCTTTTTTCCAGATTTCGCGCTGCATGATTTCAAAAAGCATGTTGCCTTCGCGGAACTCGTCGAGCTGGGCCGCAAAGGCGGGATTATACTTCTCCAGGTGGTTTCGATAATATTCCATCGCGACGGTCTGGATATACTGGTCTTCAATTTCCTGGTAAGTTTTCCCGCTGCTCAGAGACGGCACATTACGGGCCATCCTGATATAGGTGTACCAGTCTGACATGGTTACACTTTTGCCGGGGAAGGTAAAGAGCACGGTTTTATTGTCGACACCGTCAAGGGATGGGAGCGGGTGATTTCGCAATGCACTATCGGTCAGAATGCCAAAGTCGCTGTCGGCGACCGTATTTTTTTTGAAGCCGGTCTCCGCGAGAATTTTTTGAACCAGGAGTTTTTTGGCCAGATCAGCGCGCGAATCAGCGAGCACCAGCTGCTTCATCGCGTCCATTTCAGGTTTTGTTGCCACGGCGGGCTCATACAATCTGCCCAGCCTTTTCAGGATGTGGTATCCATAGACTGTCTCCACGGGACTGCTGAGATCGCCATCCTTTTTGAGCGAAAAAGCAGCGTCTTCAAATGACCGGTCGTATTTGCCTACGCCAAAAGCCGCTAGTTCGCCATTGTTCTGGTAGCTGATATTGTCTGCGCTGAATTTTTTTGCCAGCTCGCCAAAACTGCCTCCCGCGCGCAACAGCTCTTCGACGGAATCCGCCCTCGCCTTGATTGCGGCGCGCCCCGACTCCGATATTCCCGGTGGAAATGCAAACAGGATCTGCGCCACCCTGACCTTGCCGGGATCTTTTCGCTCGTCGAGGTTTTTGAAAATATGGTAGCCGCTGTTGCCGCGATATATCTTTGAAAATTTTCCTGGCCCGGTACCGTAAGCAAGGTTTTCAAGGTCATAGGGGAGCGTGAACACCGTAATATAGCCGGCGTCGCCATGATTTCGCCGCGCGGTGGTGTCATCCGAATAAGCAGCCGCCACCTCGCCGAATGGCTTTCCCGCTTTCAATTCACCATACGCTGCCATCGCTTTTTTGTAGGCGATAACCGTATCAGCAGGACTCGCATTTTTCGCCAGCCGGATTAGAATGTGTGCCAGGTGAATATCATGTTGCGAACGTTCGAATGCTTCGTCCACCAGCTTTTTCATCGTTTCATTGTCATTGATATAACTGTCGGCTACCTGGTTTCTGAAATTCTGCAGTTCTGTACGCTGTGCGGCCAGCGTATCAAGATGCATATCATAAGCCGCCTGGACTTTCAATTTGAAACGGACATAGAGTTCAAGATAATCGCGATAGGATTTTTCTGTGATCGACTTCTGTGTATTGTTCTTGTTGAAAGCCCGCAGGAATTCCTGCTTGCTGACTGCATGATCACCATAAGTAAACAGTGTTTGTGCTGTCGAGGAGCCGGAATCTGCCAGCACAAGAACCGCCAGGCTATACATGAACTTTCTCATGTCAATTGGATTTGGCTTTGTTGAGTTTCAGGGTGATGATTTTATCAAATTGCAGGAAATCGAGCTGCTTGGCTATAATTCTCTTGTCCTTGTCCAGCAGGAATAGCGTCGGCGTCTGGTACACGTCGTAGAGTTGCTTGTACCCTGGCTTACCGGCAGCTTCCACCGCGTCGTGTTGTTCCTTTGTTTCGTATACATTGATCCAGTCGCCCAGGTGGTGCCCCTGGATAAATCGTTCCCAGTTGTCCTTGCCGCCGTCTACCATGACGCCGTAAATCTTGACACCCTCGGCCTTCCATTTGACTTCATAGATCGAATCCAGTTTAGGCACTTCCACCTTGCAGTGACTGCAGGTGGGGTCCCAGAAACAGACCACGGTGAAGGCCGCGCTGACACCATACAGTGGCGTAGGTTTCTTCAGCGAATCCACCATCTCCAGGTTGGCGGCGGGCTCACCGATCAGGTTAGCCATCATGCTGTATGCCCGGTCGTTGAGGAACTTCCGGTATTTCTCCGTGAAGAACTCCGCCTGGCCCGTGTTGATGAATTTATTAAAGAGGTGAACGAATACGGCATCCTCGCCCATGTATTCGGGATTAACATATTTCTGCACGAAGTGTACCAGCAGGTACTTATACAACTCTTTAGCCGTCCGGGAGTAAAGAAGCATCCAGTCCACTTCCTTATTGATTGAATCGGGGATATGTGGTACAAGGTCCCGGAAATATCGCTCAAGTTTGGGCTCCAGTATTGGTGTACGGACGATTCGGTTGTCCGTAAAGGTTACGCCGTCCCAGTAATGCGATTTGTAATACCGGTAAACAAAGCCCGTGTCATACTTACCGCCCGGTTGCCTGTCTGCAGGGGGAACGACCGGCTCCTTCATGGTCGCGAACAAAACGGCAAGCAGCGAACCCGGATACTTGTTGATGATGCTGTCCCGGTAATCCTGTACATCCTGGTTGAGTTTTTTCATTTTCTCGAAGATCGCCGTAGAATCACTTTTTGATTTTGCCTGCGGCAGTTGGCCTTGAAGATCGGTGATCTGTTTTCCGTCGTTCGTCGCAAAACTGGTGTAAGTCTGGAAAACTTTATTTTCCGGGGAATTCACAAAGGTCAGGGTCTTGGATATATTCAAGGTATCGACGGCAACGCTAAACGATTGCTGGCTGTCAATAAGAACCTCAAAAAGGATTTCTTTTTTGGGTGAAACAACCATATAGATTCCGCCTGGCAATTTTTCCTTTCCCGCAAAAACTCCCTTACTGTTATCGTCAAGCGTCACTGAATCTGCTACTGCCTTTAGCTTGCCATAATAATAGGCGAGATAGATCAGGCTATTTTTATAAGGCTTTAGGGTGATGTGTATATTGTGCCCTGCCTGGCCGTAACCGGATAAGGAAAAAATCAAAATAGTCAGGGGAAAAAGGAATTTGCCGGCGGTCATATCGTATTTAACGTGTTGGAAACGAAGATAAACTATTTGAAATTTGATGGTTCAAGTGCTTTCCAGAACGTAAAAGCGGACCCGTTTAGTATCCTTAATTTTGCGCGGTGAAAAGAAAAAAAAGAACGGTTCTGCTCGAAAAAATAAAGGTCGAAGATTACGCGGCAGAAGGCAAATCGCTGGCGCATGTGGACGGTAAAGTCGTCTTTATCGAAAACGCCGTGCCGGGTGATATTGCCGATGTTCAGCTGTTCAAAAACAAAAAGGACTGGGCCGAAGGCTTTGTTACGCATTATCACCAATTTTCGGAGCTGCGTGTTGAACCCTTTTGCTCTCACTTCGGGGTCTGCGGGGGCTGTCAGTGGCAGATGCTGCCCTACGATAGCCAGTTAAAGTATAAGCAAAAGCAGGTGAAGGACCAGCTCACGCGGATTTCCCAGGTGACTATTCCAGAGCTGGATCCGATTATCGGGGCCGGGGAGACGCAGTATTACAGGAACAAGCTGGAATATACTTTTAGCAACAGGCGGTTTCTTTTGCCTGGAGAACTGCGGGATCCCTCGGTCAGCGCCGACGTGGATGTCGCGGGCTATCATGCCAAGGGAATCTTCGATAAGATCATCGACATTGACCGTTGTTACCTCCAGGCTGAGCCGACAAACGAAATCCGTAAATCGGTCAAGGCATGGGCGATTGCACGAAGGTTGTCCTTTTATGATATCCGATCCCAGCAGGGATGGTTACGAAACATGCAGGTCCGCATCACAACGACAGGAGAAATCATGGTTAATCTCATTTTTGGTTTTGAAGATGAAATGAACCGCATAGCCCTGCTACAGCATCTGGGGCGGCAATTCCCGCAGATCACCACCCTGTTGTATACAATCAACCCGAAAAAAAATGACAGCCTGACGGGCCTTGATTGCAGGGTGTGGCACGGTGACGGATTCATTGTCGAGAACCTCGGCGAATTCCGGTTTAAGATTGGACCAAAATCATTTTTCCAGACCAATACGAGGCAGGCGGAAAAGCTATACGGGATCGTACGCGATTTTTCAGGCCTTACCAGTGCAGAATGCGTGTATGATCTTTACTGCGGAACGGGAAGCATTGGAATATTTTTGAGTCCGGCAGCCCGCCAGGTCATCGGCGTGGAATTGGTGGAAGAAGCGATCGCGGATGCGATTGAAAACGCTGCACTCAATGGCGTCAGGCACGCCAGGTTTTTTGCTGGTGATGTGATCGATATCTGCAATCAAGAATTCTTTACCGCACATGGCAATGCCGACCTCATCATCGTTGACCCTCCGCGTGCCGGTCTGCATGAAAAGCTAATCAAAAAGATGCTTGACATGGATGCTCCTCGCATCGTGTATGTCAGCTGTAACCCTGCCACCCAGGCGAGGGACCTGAAAATGCTGGATGAGAAATATCTTGTAGCAAAGGTTCAGCCGGTTGATATGTTTCCGCACACGCACCATATTGAGAATGTAGCGCAGCTAATTCGCAGAATTTAACGTAGATATTTTAAGTCCGGCAATTTGAATTCAATTTGTTAAGACTAAATTGCGCATTTTAACGAGAATAGATATGAACCAAACACTTACACCGGTAATCAAGAACCTGCTTATCATCAATGGCCTGATCTGGGTTGCACAAATCATTTTTGCTAAGCAGGGCATGCCTCTGGAACTCTACGGGGGGTTATGGGGTCTTGACTCCGGCCTTTTCCGTCCCTGGCAATTGATCACCTACATGTTCATGCATGAAGCAGTTGATGCTGTGGGACAAATTGCCTTCGCACATATCCTCTTCAATATGTTCGCGCTCTGGATGTTTGGCGGCATACTGGAAAATGTATGGGGCAGCAGGCGTTTTCTGACTTTCTATATGATCTGCGGCGTCGGTGCGGGATTGACGCAGCTTTTATTTCAACGGGATATGAGCGTGGCCATTGGCGCTTCGGGAGCGATCATGGGCGTGATGGCGGCTTTTGTCTATCTTTTTCCAAACACGCCGCTTTACATCATGTTCATCCCCATACCGATCAAAGCCAAATGGGTCATACCGGCCTTCATGCTGCTCGATCTTTTTGGCACTTTTGCCCCCAGACAGGGTGACAATGTTGCTCACTGGGCCCACCTTGGCGGCGCGATTGTTGGTTTGATTCTTGTAATAATCTGGAACAAGTCAGACCGGAGGAAATTTTACTAAACTCTTTGTTGGAATTACTGTTAAATATTGAGTAAGGATCGTCGCGGCGATCCAAGATTAGAGCGCGTTTTGTAATTTTATATAAACTTTCGTAGGTAATGGGGGACAACTACCGCCAAAGGTCTAATGCCGGACAAGATGGAAACGCCTTAATGCAACTGGTGATATTAAACGCCGTTCTTTTTGTCATTCTCAAGTTCATTTACGTTATCTATCTTTCCGTTTCACCGAACCCCGGTGAATTTTACAAAAATGTATTCAACTGGTTTGCCATGCCGGCCGATTTGCGCGCCCTGGGATCCCGGCCATGGACCGTCCTGACATTCATGTTTACGGACGAACATGTATTTCGCTTTATCGCAAACATGTTTTGGTTGTGGGCATTCGGCTATATTTTGCAGGACCTCGCAGGCAATCGCAAGCTGATCCCGCTTTATGTATACGCAGGTGTTTTTAGCGCGGCAATCTATATAGCGGCCTACCATCTGTTCCCGAAACTAAACGGACAGATCGTGAACGCATTTCTGGCGGGTTCAAATCCTGCTGTCATGGCGGTTGCCATCGGCGTTACAGTGATTGCTTCCGACTATCGAATATTCCCGATGATCAACGGCGGCATTCCATTGTGGATATTGACAGCGATCTATATTCTGATCAATTTTTCCAGTATCGCCTATGGTGACGCAGGTTCCTATATTGCCAACATCAGCGGAGGATTTTTTGGATTTTTCTTTGTTTACCAGATGCGAAAGGGCAATGATTGGAGTGCGTGGATGAATGCATTTTTTGACTGGCTCAGGGACTTGTTTAATCCTGATGCGAGCCGCGGATCCAAAGGCGCGAAAGATCAGTTTTTTTATAAAGTATCCGGAACGCAGCCCTTCAAAAAAATCCCCAACATCACGCAAAAAAGGATCGACGATATCCTGGATAAGATCAACCAGGAAGGATATCGTTTTCTTACCGATGAAGAGAAAGAAATTCTGAAGCGCGCGGCAGACAAAGAAGATTTGTAACTTAGAAGCCGACCATGGCTATATTGCGCAATCTCACCCGCCGGTTCCTGATCATCGTTAATCTTGT
>JAJPJP010000249.1 GCA_021324175.1 Chitinophagia bacterium | reverse complement strand
TTGACATGCCCATTAACCACAAATTCTATTCTACTTTTAATTCCCACCTGCTCTTTTTATCTACATATGTGAAAGAGGCTGCCTCTTTTGAGACAGCCTCTTTTTCTATTTGAGTAATGTCGCAGGATTGAACAATTAAAAAATTCCGCTAATGATTATTCGTTTGAATGGATAGAAGACCGGGTTGACATCAAAGTTCTCTTGCAACAGTTGCTCGAATTCATCATTAAATTGACCGTGCAACTCTTGAGGTAAATTCTCCAGATAAGGAATGATCGCTGTTCCTGAGACCCATTCGAAAAGCTCTCTTATTCCAGGCACAACGACGGGATAAATTTTTTCAAAAATCGTCAGCGCTTTACAACCCCGCGCAAATAACAACGCAGCATATTCCTCAAGCTCCAAAACAGGAGAATTGCTGATGCCGGAAGGCAGTAGAGTTCTAAAAGAATCGCGGTCCGACAGCCGCTTCAACAACTTGTTTGTGAGGTTATGGTGTTGCGATGGAATCTGGACCAGTAGTTGGCCGCCTGGATTGAGACTTGATATTATTTTTGGGAATGTCTCAGAGTGATTCTCTACCCATTGAAGCGCAGCATTGGAGAAAACAAGGTCCCATTTCGCCGCGCTTCCAATTTGCGCTTCAATGCTTTTTTGTTCAAATCGAAGGCGGGAATTCCCAAAGACCGAAGAGGCATTTAACATCTGGACAGATGAATCAATCCCGAGTACTCTTGCCTTGAGCATTTCGTCTGCAAGTTGCTTTGTCAGTTCACCGGTTCCACAACCAAGGTCAATCACATCCACGTATTCACGATTGTGTATCAAAGCCAACAAGTCGTAAAAAGGTTTTGCGCGTTCTGACTTGAACCTATTATAAATCGCTGGGTCCCAGGACATTACTTATCACAACTAGAGTTATAGGAAGGAGCAAACCATGAGTTCGAAATAAGTGGCACTTTGAATCTTCATAATCCCGAATGTGTGCAACACGGATAATCAAACTCTTAATAAATCTAAAGGTGTATCGCTTCGCCGTAGGCTGCTTCGATCGCATCCTTGACACTTTCGCTTATTGTCGGATGAGGATGAAGGCTATCAAGCACTTCCTGGTAAGTTGTCTCCAGTTTTCTACCCAGCGTAGTTTGTGAGATGATTTCCGTTACGTTATATCCAATCATGTGAGTGCCTAACCATTCCCCATATTTTGCGTCAAAAACAACTTTGATGAAACCTTCCGTATGTCCCGCGGCAGAAGCTTTACCCGATGCACTCAACGGGAACTTACCAACTTTTACTTCGTAGCCAGCATCACGCGCCTGTTTTTCCGTCAAACCTGCGGAAGCAATTTCCGGTGTACAATACGTGCAGCCGGGCACATTATTATAGTCAAGCGGGTCGGGTTTGTGGTTGTACTTTTTTTCAACGAACGCAATATTCTCGACACAGATAATCCCTTCCTTTGAAGCGACATGCGCAAGAGCCTGGCCCGGCGCGCAGTCCCCAATAGAATATATGCCCGGAACATTGGTCTGATAATATTTATCCACCAGGATCTTTCCTTTTTCCGTTTTGACGCCTGTCGATTCAAGACCGATATTTTCAATATTCGCAGAAATTCCGATAGCACTCAAAAGGATGTCAGCCTCAAGTGTGATTTCTCCCGTCTGCGTTTTTACTTTAGCCTTTACTCCATTTCCGGTGGCATCGACACTTGTAACTTCGCTGCTCGTCAGTATATCGATGCCATATTTTTTATAGATTCTTTCCAACTCCTTCGAAATCTCTTCGTCTTCAACGGGGACGATTCTGGGCAAAAATTCCACGATAGTGACTTTTGTTCCCATGCTGTAATAAAAATAAGCGAATTCAGCGCCAATGGCGCCACTGCCTACGACGATCATGCTCTTGGGCATTTCAGGTAGAACCATTGCTTCCCTGTATCCGATTATTTTTTTGCCATCCTGCTTTAGATTGGGTAGTTCACGACTTCTTGCTCCGGTGGCGACGATGATATGCCTACCTTCAACAATTTGGGTCTTGTTGTCGGCACCTGTAACTTCAAGCTGACCTTTTGCTTTAAGTCTACCAGATCCCATAACTACATCTATCTTATTCTTTCTCATGAGGAACTGAACACCCTTGCTCATTTTATCCGCTACACCTCTGCTCCTTTTGATAATTGCCGGAAAATCCTGCTGGCCACTTGCATTGATTCCGAATTCTTTTGCATGCAAAATGTCCTGATATACTTGTGCGCTCTTAAGTAAGGCTTTAGTTGGAATACAACCCCAATTAAGGCAAATTCCTCCAAGACTCTCGCGTTCGACTATGGCAGTTTTGAATCCCAATTGTGCAGCCCTGATTGCTGCGACATAGCCGCCGGGCCCACTGCCAAGAACTACAACATCGTATGGCATATTTGTAATTATTTTAATTAATGATGACCAAAATGGCAGCAAAAGTAAGAAGAAAACAACTACCACGCTTTGGGCGCGTCGATAGCTTTCCAAGGACTCGTGGTCCGTTGATGCTGCAGGCAAGTTTCTCCAATTACCATAGATTTGCACCTTCAAGATTACGCATGAAGATTGATGTTTTAGCCGTCGCGGCGCATCCCGATGACGTCGAATTGTGCTGCGCAGGCACCCTTATGATGGAAAAAGACCATGGCAAAAAAATTGGTGTCGTTGACCTGACCCGGGGTGAATTAGGGACCCGCGGAAGTGCCGAATTGAGAGATCGGGAAGCGACAGTTGCCGCGAATATTATGCAGCTTGATGTTCGGGAAAACCTGGGAATGCCCGACGGGTTTTTTAAGAACGATGAACAGCACCAGCGCCAGTTGATCCGGGCAATCAGGAAATATCGTCCTGAGATTGTGCTTGCGAGTTCATTGGCCGATCGGCATCCTGACCATGGCAGGGCCGGACATTTAATTTCTGATGCATGTTTTCTCAGCGGACTTCAGAAGATCGAAACAGTCGACATTGACGGAATGCTTCAGCTTCAGTGGCGACCGAGATATGTGTTCCACTATATACAGGACAGATACTTTCAGCCTTCCTTTGTGTATGACGTCACCCGGGTTTTTGACAGAAAACTCGAAGCAATCAGGGCATATTCCTCTCAATTTTTTTCGCGCGAATATGATCGGGACGAGCCACAGACCTATATCAGCACCCCTGAATTCCTGAATTCGATAATCGGACGTCATCAAATGTTCGGGAAAATGATAGGTGTCGCCTATGCAGAGGGCTTCATTTCTGAGAAAATGATCGGAGTGCAGAATTTTGACTCTTTTGTACAGTTAGACACATGAACGTTAAATAAATCTCAAATAGTTGCTTTCAATAAATACGGGTCAGCAACTTTTTTTTTGAAATTAGCGTTAAAGACGTAAATATAAAATAGAAGTAATTGCCTACCCTCGTTAAACTACCAGACTACCAGGTTGTCAAACACCAGTCCCTGCGGCTAAATGACAAAAAACCCTGTCCCATTCAAATGAATAAATTGTTAATTGTCGAGAAAACCAACGCCTGACTTGAAATTTGCCCTACCAGTATTTATTGGCTTTCTCTGGCTTTTTCAGGTCTTAGCCGTTTGCGCCCAGGACTCCCTGCGATCCACTACAGTTGCCAGGCCAACGGCTTCTGTCAATAGTACCGACAGTCTATGGACTTCCCAGTTGGATTTGATTGATCTCTATCGCAAAATCATTAAAAAGGATTCAACGCGGCGACTCGATGATAAGGCGCAACATCTTTCCGCGCTTCCATTTGTCGGATATTCACTTCAGACTGGATTTGCCGGAGTTTTTAGCGCTAATTTGGGATTTTACACCTCCAAACATTTGCATAATGTTGAGAAGATATCCAGTCTTCTTACCAGTATAACCTACTCTCAATATCACCAAATTATTTTCCCGGTCCAAGCAGACATTTGGACGCGCAACGATAATTTCAATATCATCGTTGACTGGCGCTATATGAAGTACCCTTCCACAACTTTTGGTCTCGGAGGGCGCTCAAACGTCAATGATGGCTACACAATTGATTTCAACTATGCCAAGATCCATGAGTCACTCATGCGAAAAATTGTGCCTAATGTCTATGTGGGGCTGGGATTTTTTTATGATTATTTCTGGAATGTTCGGGAAGTAAACCCTCCTTCAGGCGTAGTAACTGATTTTGAGAAATACGGGCTTACCAGTACGGTTACGGCGTCGGGTCCTGCTTTTCGACTGATAGTGGATACGCGAAAAAATCAGATAAATCCGGACGCAGGATGGTATGTAAATATCGTTGATCGACCTAACCTAACAGCGCTGGGAAGCGATAACAACTGGCAGTCGCTTTTATTGGAATTTCGACGATATTTTAATCTGCCGGGGGAATCCAAAAATGTGCTCGCGTTCTGGAGTTACAATTGGTTAACCGTGGACGGGAAGCCTCCCTATCTCTTACTGCCTAGCACGGGATGGGATGATTTTTATAATACGGCGAGAGGATATATACAGGGCCGTTATCGTGGGCAAGATATGATCTATCTTGAAGGAGAATATCGCTTCCAGTTGACCAGGAATGGGATATTGGGGGGAGTAGTTTTTGCAAATGCCCAGTCCTTTTCTAAGGAATTGTCTAAACAATTCCAAATTATCGCGCCGGGATATGGAGCTGGTATCCGCATCAAGTTGAATAAATTTTCCGGTGCCAACCTTTGTGTGGATTATGGCTGGGGGCTTAATGGATCCCAAGGTATCGCAGTCAATCTTGGTGAAGTCTTTTAATTCCCGAAAATGCGGAGCTCACCCATGTGGGTTTGTCAATTTTGAGAACTTTAATTTTGGTGTATGAAGATTCAATTTTGGGCCGTAGGTAAAATTCATGACTCCGAACTCAAATCCGCAATTGAAGAATTTACAACGAGGATAAACAAATATTTCTCGGCGGAATGGAAGCTGTTTCCTCCGTTTAGCAACTATGCTTCCGCTAGCGAAGCCATTATCAGGAATAAGGAAGCAGAATCGATTTTGTCGGCGGCGAAAAAAGATGAGCTTCTGATTGCTTTGGATGTCAAAGGCAAGCAATTCACGTCGGAGCAACTAGCCCAGTTTCTTGCAGCGAGGTCCAACGAGGGCAGAAAGAATCTGGTTTTCATTATTGGAGGAGCTTATGGGCTTGGTGAGCATGTAATCGATCGTGCGGATTATAAATGGTCATTATCGTCGCTTACTTTTCCTCACCAGCTTGTCAGGCTGATCCTTGCCGAGCAAATCTACCGGGCTTGCACTATAATCCGCAATGAAAAATATCACCATTCCTGATTAAACTTTATCTTTAAGAGAAAATTAAATGTTTTCGCTGACACCCATAACAACCGGGTTAGTTGCTATAACCTGCATAATTTCATTTCTTGGATTCAGCAATAGACGAATTATTGACTCCCTCATTTTCTGGCCACCGGCAATTTCTGAAAAACGTCAATATTATCGATTTATCAGTTGTGGATTTGTACACGCCAACCTCATACATCTTGCGTTTAACATGATCACTCTATATTCATTCGGTTCGATTATGGAGTCCCACTTTTTTCGAGTGCTTGATCTGCCGGAATATGTATTCCTTTTGATGTATATTGGAGCGTTGATCGTTTCTGTTATTCCAAGCTATATTAAGCAAAAAAATAATTACAACTACAGAAGCCTCGGTGCATCCGGTGCAGTTTGCGCGGTACTTTTCGCATTTGTGTTGATGCGTCCGTGGCAACCAATACTCGTTCTCTTTATACCTGCACCGTCAATCGTCTATGCCGCGTTATTTCTTATATACACTGCATATATGTCAAAAAAAGGAGGAGACCACATCAATCACGATGCTCATTTTTGGGGGGCACTGTTCGGCATTGCTTTCATGATCGTCGTTAGGCCGACCTTAATGCAGGACTTTCTGAATCAGTTAAGTCATCCGCATTTCAATATTTAGAATTCTTTTTGTTCGCGGCGTAATTTTGAACCGTTCATCAATCCGCATGCCTATTACCCATAAGATTCGCTTTTTCGATTCGAGCACAAAGACATTCTCTTTGGTTGTTTTAGATAGCTTGTTGTCGATGAGAAATCGGGCGACCTTCTTTTTTTTACGCATGCCCAAAGGATAAAAATAGTCTCCTTGTCGCCAATTTCGAAAAATGAGTGGAAATTCAATTTCTTTGGCATCGAGAAATACCGATAACAGTTCAGCATTCATTGATATATCTATTTTTTCCGAAGTGATTTGTTCAACCTTCAATTGTCCAACGGTTACGGGCCAAATGCCGGGAGCTTCAATAATGCTGAGCCGTTGCGGACCCTCATTAGGCGCAATAATTAGCCAATCACGATTCCTGATCAATCTGTGGGTATCCGACCGGATGTATCTGCCAGTCTCACTATTCAAGAGATTCACTGCATCAGCCAGCTGCCCGGACGAAAAGCCAAAATCACCAATGATCTCAAAAAGGATGGTTTTCACTGGTACACTTTTTTTTAGCTTCCGGACAGGGATATGAAACTCGATGCCTTTTTTTTCAAGCATACTTTTTTTAATGGTTTCAATTGCCTGCAGATAAACTAACTCTACTTCACGGATGCGCAACGTGGTTTCCGCAAGCCGATTAATTGCACCCGGGTATATTTCTTCGATCATTGGAATGATCGAATGCCTGAGGCGATTCCTCTCATAGTCATTCGTTTCATTTGAGCTGTCTTCCACCCATTTCAGCCCCGCATTTGTCGCAAAATCAATTAGGCGTTCTTTCCTGGAAAATATCAGGGGCCTGACAATGTGGCCCTGTTTTGGAAGAATTCCATGCAAGCCAGCGATTCCTGTCCCTTTAAAGAAATTCATCAACATTGTTTCAACGCTGTCATTCATGTGATGCGCCGTTGCTATTATGCTCCTTTGAGTGGAGTGCGAGGTAGCTTGCCGGATAGGTGGGGTGAACGATCGGATAATTTCCTCGAACCAGTTGTATCGAAGATTCCTTGCAGCTGCCTGAATGGATAACTTGTTTTTAGCGGCATATTCCCCGGTGGCAAATCTTTTTAGGTGGATATTTCTTCCATATTTGTTGGCCAGATTTATGACGAAATCTTCGTCCCGACCACTTTCCGCCGCCCGTAATTGGAAGTTACAGTGGGCAATATCAAAGTCGTAACCCGCAAGATGACACAATTCACAGAGGACAATGGAATCGACGCCCCCACTAACGGCAATCAAAATTCGGTCCTCTTGAGTAAATAGTTGTTCCCTGCTCACAAAATCAACGAATTCAGCCAGCAGCGTCTTTGTCATTGAATGTTATTATGGGTCAAAATTTTACCAGCGTCGCTCATGAAGATAGCTTAAGGTTAACCGTTAGAAGGCCAAATTTTCCTGAGCCGCCTGCAGTTCGTTAAATGTGCGCCGGTCACCTGCCCGCGCAGCCGTTTTCATACCGTCCCCGTAAAGCTCAGATGCAGCATTCAGATCCCCGTTCCTTTCAAGCAGTTTTCCAAGCTGATAATATGATCCCAGAAAATCGGGATCATTTTTTAAAATCGTTTCAAACAAGGTCCTGGCCATATCGTCTTGCCCTGCCTTGACGTACTCCAATGCCAAAGCATGCTTCAAAAAACTATCATCGGGATCGCGTCGTAACATCACGATTATTTTTTCCATTCGATCTTCACCTGACGCCATTATTTTTTCGATTTAAGCCTTAGATTACCTTTACTAGTATTATCTTTGATTTTAGTTGCATAAGCAGCTTTATGAACTTTCAATCGAATTAAATGAAGTTTTTAGTTTGTCTAAGCAAAACACCGGATACCACGACAAAAATAGCCTTCAAGGACAACAATACGAAATTTGCAACGGATGGAGTACAATGGATAATTAATCCCTATGATGAATGGTATGCACTGGTTCGAGCAATCGAATTGAAGGAGAAAGATCCTGCGACTATTGTGCATCTTATCTGTGTTGGAAAAGAAGATTCTGATCCAATCATAAGGAAGGCCCTTGCCTTGGGAGGTGACGAAGCTATTCGAGTTAATGTAGAAGGTCGGGACAGTTTTTTTGTCGCTACTCAAATTGCTGAAGTTGCGAAGAAAGGAAGTTATGATATCGTTTTTGCCGGCAAAGAGACAATCGATTATAACGGCTCCTCCGTGGGGGGGATGATAGCTGCGCTCCTGGATGTGCCTTTTGTTTCTCTTGCTACCAAATTTGAATTAAATGGTGGAACTGCAACGATAACCCGCCTGATAGAAGGCGGCGAAGAGTCAGACGAAGTCAACGTTCCATTCGTGGTGAGCTGCCAGAAGGGAGTTGCGGAGCAGCGTATTCCGAATATGAAGGGAATTATGGGAGCAAGGACAAAGCCACTGCAAGTCGTTGAAGAAGTCATGGCGGATGCTCTGACATCCTTCGTATCTTTTGATTTACCCCCGGCAAAAGCTGGCGTGAAACTTGTTCCCGCCGATAATCCGGCTGAACTCGTCCGGTTGCTGCATGAAGAAGCCAAACTTATTTAGGTCATGCGGAATTCAATTGACGGTAATTAATTAAATCAGCCTAACATAACTTAAATCAGATAGACCATGTCAGTATTGGTTTTCTTGGATCACGCAGAGGGAAAAATCAAAAAAACGTCATTGGAAGCGCTGAGCTATGGCGCAGACCTTGCTTTAATGCTCGGCCTATCGGTTAATGGAGTCTTGCTTGGGACGGTTAGTGACGACCTTGGTGAATTGGGCAAGTTCGGTGCGAAAAAAATATACCAGCTGGCTAAGGATGCTCTTAACCAGTTGGACGTGCAGCAATATGTTAGATTGTTAGCTGAAATCGTCAAAAGCCTTGACGCAAAAGTTATTATTTTTTCCAACAATGTTAGTGGAAAGGCCTTAGCGCCAGGTCTATCAGCAAAGCTAAAAGCGGGACTCGTATCTGGCGCCGTTAAATTACCGGACATTTCGAATGGTTTCGTGGTCAAAAAGTCTGTTTTTTCAGGTAAGGCATTTGCGAACGTCGCGATAAAAACGGAGATAAAGATTATTGCATTAAACCCTAACTCTTACAAAATATCTGAAAAGGGGGGTTCTGCCTCAGTTGAAGGGCTAGCTATCGAGGACGGAATGCCCCGAACGAAAGTGGTTGCCACCACTAAAGCATCTGGCGAAGTACCATTGACCGAAGCTGAAATTGTTGTCAGTGGCGGCCGAGGGTTAAAAGGGCCTGAAAACTGGGGTATGATCGAGGAACTGGCTCATTTGCTTCACGCGGCAACAGCTTGTAGCAGGCCCGTCGCAGATGCTCATTGGCGTCCCCATAATGAACATGTCGGTCAGACCGGAATAGCTATTGCGCCTAATCTATATATTGCGATCGGAATTTCCGGTGCGATTCAGCATTTAGCAGGTGTAAATAGGAGTAAAGTAATTGTTGTTATAAATAAAGATCCGGAAGCACCCTTTTTCAAGGCCGCAGATTATGGCATCGTCGGCGATGCTTTCGAGGTCGTGCCTGGAATCATCGAAGCAGTGAAGCATTTACATAGTACTTCATGAATTGATGTAATTATTGGTTCCCACCAGTCTGAAACAAATACAATTTTCATAAAGCAGATCCCGCGGCTGCATCGGTTTTTCAGCTCATTCAGATACCTGTTTAGTTAAGTTCTGTCGATAAAGTGTGCAACTGTTTTTTTTGAATAAATTGCTTAGTTTCGTAAATCGTTATGAAGAAAATAGAGCTGGAAATAGTCGCCTTGTCCCACAGTATTACTCAAACTCACTCCTACGCCGTCGTTCTGGGTGAAGTTAACGGACTGAGGCGGTTGCCTATTGTGATTGGAGGTTTTGAAGCGCAGGCAATTGCAGTTGCTCTAGAAAAAATGCATCCAAGCCGACCATTGACGCATGATCTGATGAAAAATTTCATGGGTGCTTTCGAAATTGATTTGCAGGAGATAATTATCTGCGATTTGCAGGAAGGCATATTCTATTCCAAACTGGTTTGCACGAGTGAACATGACACGGTTGAAATTGACTCTCGCACTTCTGACGCCCTGGCGCTGGCGGTTAGGTTTGGGTGTCCGATATACACTTTTGAAAATATATTGGAGAGTGCGGGAATCCTGATGGAAGATAGTGCGACCAAGAAGAAAAAAACGGTGACGACGACCACGACGACGTCCGAAGGCTCCGCGCGAGATGATCTGAAGACCTTATCCCTTGACGAATTGAATACCCTGCTCAACGAAGTGCTTGAGCAGGAGGATTATATCCGGGCCATTGCGATACGAGATGAAATCAACAGCCGGAATAAAAAATAAAGTGGCGGCTTTGCATTATGATTTCTTTCCCCAACTGTAAAATAAATTTAGGGCTGCAGGTTCTCGCGAAACGACGAGATGGTTTCCACGATATTAGTTCTATTATTTACCCCCTAAAGCTTTACGACGTATTAGAAATCGTTCCGGGTGAATCATTCATGATGAATACTTCAGGTTACAAAATCGCCGGCGAGCAAGACAGCAACCTTTGTATTCGCGCATATCACCTATTGAAAGACGAATATCCCGATCTCCCCCCGGTACATATCTTTCTTCACAAAGGTATCCCCATCGGCGCCGGAATGGGTGGTGGCTCCGCTGATGGCACTTTCAGCCTTATCCTGTTGAATAAGTTTTTTGAATTAGGTCTTTCCCCTGAGCGTCTTAAAAATTATTCGCTGCAATTGGGAAGCGACTGCCCATTTTTTGTCGTGAACAAGCCATGTCTGGTTACCGGCAGGGGCGAGATCCTCCAGCAGATTGAATTAGACCTTTCCGAATTCAGTATTGTTGTGGTTTTTCCAGGCATTCATATTGACACAAAATGGGCCTATTCGTCCGTCAATGGGTCCTCGAAGATTACCTCGTTGCCAGACATAGCTTCAGCACATCCCGCATTTTGGAAGGGCAGTCTTCTGAATGACTTTGAAGAGCCTGTCCTCAGGAAGTTCCCCGAATTGCGCGACATAAAGGATACCCTATATAGATCCGGCGCGATGTATGCTTCAATGACAGGAAGCGGTTCTTCTTTTTTTGGAATATTTGAAAAGAACCAAATACCGCAACTTCCTTTCAAGAATAGGTTTCCTTTGTTCAGACTTCCCTGAGTGATTTATTTGGTTGCCTGGCCACCCGACCGTAATATTAACATAATTCTTATGTCCGTTGTTGTTTATTCCTTTTGACGATTTCGTGCCCGTCTGCTATCTTTATTTTTATCATCCCAAAAAAAGCCTCCTTGAAAGTTTCAGGGTTTACATTTGTTCGAAACGCTATAAGGTTTGACTATCCGGTGGTTGAAGCCGTCACTTCAATACTGCCTCTTTGCGATGAAATAATCGTTAACATTGGCAATTCCGATGATGATACGGAGGCGCTTGTCAGGACAATCCCTTCCGAAAAAATTGAAATATATCATTCCATTTGGGATGAAAGCCTGAAAGAAGGCGGGCACGTCCTGGCTGTGGAAACCGATAAGGCGCTTGATCAGGTATCAACCGATGCTGATTGGTGCATCTACATTCAGGCAGACGAGGTAATCCATGAAAAATACAACCAGGCAATATTGGAGGCGATGGAACGCTATAAGGGCGACCTTCGGGTAGATGGCCTTCTGTTTAAATATCTTCACTTTTACGGGAGTTATGATTACATAGGTGATTCCAGGACCTGGTATAGT
>JAJPJP010000050.1 GCA_021324175.1 Chitinophagia bacterium | reverse complement strand
TTGACATGCCCATTAACCACAAATTCTATTCTACTTTTAATTCCCACCTGCTCTTTTTATCTACATATGTGAAAGAGGCTGCCTCTTTTGAGACAGCCTCTTTTTCTTTGGAAAAATTTATTTCGTTGCTGGCAGCCTGACGAGCTTCAATTCATTAATGATGTTCGACGCGCCTCCTAATTTATCAATGCACCAGAGAACATATCGGATGTCCACACAAATTGTGCGGTTATAGACCGCATCAAATGCGATTTTGTGACTGAGTGCTTCGTAGTTCCCGTCAAAGCAAAGGCCGATCAGCTCCCCATGTGCATTTAATACCGGCGACCCGGAATTTCCCCCAGTAATATCGTTGGTAGTAATAAAGGTGACGACCAGGTCGCCCTTTTGTTTATCGGCGTATTGCCCGAAATCCTTTTTGTTTGCGAGCTCGACCAGTTTAGGCGGAAGGTCAAACTCATAGTCACCAGGAACATACTTTTCAAGAACTCCCTTCATCGTGCACACGTCGTCATAATGGACGGCATCACGCGGGTTGTATGACTTAACGGTTCCGTAGGATATGCGCATCGTGAAAGTCGCATCGGGATAGCGCACCTTTTTGGGTTCCATTAGGATGATGCCCTTTAAATACAGCCTCCCGAGGTCGTTGTTTTTTGTGTTAAAATCCTGGAAGAAGCTGATATACTTTCCCTGCCAGTTCTTTAAAAAGGCGCTGGCATAGGAATAGGCGGGGTCATTCTGGAGAACGGACGCATCCGGATTGGCAACAAAGGCATTCCACTTGGCATCATCGAAGATCATTGTCTGCGCAAAAATATCCGCTGCGTATTTTTTATAGGTGTCTTCACTTGTCAGATCGCCGTAGCTTCCCTTGATATTCTCAAAAAAACCAATCGGTCGTTGATTTTTGTCGATATCCTTGTAGAACATCATGGTCATTGCGGCAAGGATATTTTCATCTGATGGCCTGTTCTCCGCTTTCAAAAATTTTTTTCTGACTTCTGCGGCGCTGGCAACAGCCTTCGCAGGATCACCGGCGCTTTGCCGGACCAGCGCGTTTTCGACCTGTTGCAGGCTCGCCGCAAAGGCGATCAGCGGCGAACCAAGGATTCCCTCGTTGATATAGACGCGCTGCATGCTGTATAACCGCCAGGCATCATAAGCTCTTTGCCAATCGCTCAGGATATTTTTAAATTCAGGTTTGTCCTGCGCCCATTGTTGGAATTTTTGCTCGGCGGCTTTTTTTTGATCGTAGATATGATACTTGATGAGCTGCTTGGTTTCGCCGTCATAAAATTTCCAATAATTGGCGATCCCGGCATAACTGGAGGCGAGTTGCAGCCTGACCGAAGGATCTTTTTTCATTTCCTCCATCATATATTTCAGGCGAACGTCACGAAGCTTGACAAGTGCAGGATTTTCGATTTCTATTTTCAGCTTTACGCCAAAAGAAGTCTCATAACGGTCAGTGGCGCCAGGGTAGCCGAAAATCATCGCGTAGTCATTTTCTTTAACTCCCTTAATGGATACGGGAAGAAAATATTTTGGCTTGAGTGGGATATCGTCGGGCGAATAGTCTGAGGGTTTACCGTCTTTGCTCATGTAAACGCGGAAAACGGAAAAATCGCAATTGTGCCTGGGCCATTCCCAGTTGTCAGTTTCGCCACCAAATTTACCGACACCTTCAGGAGGTGCACCTACCAGCCGTATGTCATTGTAGCGCTGATAAACGAATACGAGGTACTGGTTTCCTTTAAACAACGCATTGACCCTGCCGATCACATGGGCCGGCGCATCGCTAAATCGTGTATTGATCGACGTGACAACTGACTGGAGCTTCTTTGCCCGTTCCTCGCCAGTCAGGCCCCTGAGCGAATCTTCGATTTCCCGGGTAACATCGTCGATTCTGAGCAGAAAATCGGCGTAAAGGTTTTGGGCCGGCAATTCTTCCTGCTTACTCCGTGCATAAAACCCGTCATGCAGATAATTGTGATCAATCGTGCTGGCAGCGGCGATGGCAGCGTAGCCGCAGTGGTGGTTGGTGAAAATAAGTCCTTCATTGCTCACAATCTCACCGGTACAGCCGCCGCCAAAAATGATCACCGCATCCTTGAGGGACGCATGGTTGATACTGTAGAGCTGTTCTTTTGTAAGCTTCAGGCCCCTTTGGACCATATTGTTGTATACCTGCTCGCCAAGCAGGAAGGGGAGCCACATTCCCTCGTCAGCCAGTGCAATTGCGGCGAGAAGACAGAAGCTGGTCGCGAGAAAGAATTTTTTCATGCAAAACATTTTGATGAGACAAACCTACAACTTATGTAATATATAAGGGAATTCGGCCATCTGCTACAAATAATTTCTATCATAAATTTGAATCAAAGAAAAAATTACATCACATGAGATCAGCGTTGACTCCTTTGCTGGCATTCATGCTGCCGGCTTTTCTCTCGGCACAGACTTTTACGGTTTCTTCTCCCGATTTGCATACCACGGTGACCATTTCAGCCGGAGCCGCCTGCACGTATTCGGTTAGCCATAAGGGTCAGCCTCTTATTAACCCATCAGCGATTGGCCTTTTGATTCGAAACAAAAAGGGGCTGGACCACGATTTTAAGGTTTCACGAAAAGAAATGCGATCGGTAAGCGACACGTTGTGGCCGGTTGTTCGCGAAAAAAGAAAAGCAATTCCCGAAAAGTATAACGAACTCAGGCTCGCATTTCACTCGGGGCTGGCTCTCTGGTGCCGCGCATTTGACGACGGTATTGCCTGGCGCTGGGAATCGTCCTTCAAAGGAGATATCATTGTCGATTCAGAAATCGTCTCTTTCAATCTGGCCTCGCCAGTTGACACAGTATACTATCCAAGGGAACAAAGTTTCTACTCGCACAATGAACGTCTATATCTCCGCTATAATCCCGCGAGCATCTCTGATACCGATATTGCCAGTCTGCCTGCACTGGTCGCTGACCCGTCTGGAACGAAAATGCTGATCACCGAATCCGATTTGCTTGACTATGCGGGCCTGTGGCTGAGAGGATCCAGGAGTGAAAAGCTTGTGGGTATCCACCCTGATTTCCCAGCTGCGGAGGAAGAAACTTCCGTGCGCGATAGGGTTGTAACGCGTCGCGAAAATTTTGTCGCTAAAACATCCGGAACCCGCAATTTCCCCTGGCGAATCGTCGGGATATCCGACAAGGATGAAGATCTGATCAACAACCAGCTTTCTTATATACTGGCCAGTGGTACCAACGAAAATTTCAGCTGGGTAAGACCCGGAAAGGTCGCCTGGGACTGGTGGAATGCACTTAACAGTTTTGGCGTTAATTTCAAAAGCGGCATCAACACGGCGACCTACAAATATTTTATCGATTTCGCCGCTGCTTACCACCTGGAATACATTATCCTTGATGAAGGCTGGTCAAAACAAAACGACCTGCTTACGGTAAATCCCGATGTCGACATGGACGCGCTTTCAGCCTATGGGCGCGAGAAAGGCGTTGACCTTATTCTTTGGGTATCCTGGCTGAATCTCGACAAACAACTTGACCAGGCGTTGAAAGAATTTGCAGGGTGGCGGGTCAAAGGCATTAAGGTCGACTTTATGCAACGGGACGATCAGGAAATGGTTAACTTCTATGAACGGGTCGCAAAAGCCGCTGTGAATTATCACATGCTCGTCGATTTTCATGGCGCATTCAAGCCAACCGGGCTGCAACGAAAATATCCGAATGCATTGACGCGAGAAGGTGTCTTCGGCAACGAAAACAGCAAATGGGATAACCAGCAGAGGATTGCGCCGCCGCATAATGTCACGCTGCCTTATATCCGAATGGTGGCAGGGCCGATGGACTACACGCCTGGCGCCATGCTCAACGCGCAGGCTGACCAATGGGCGCCGATATTTCAGCGTCCAATGAGCCTCGGAACAAGGTGCCAGCAGATGGCGATGTATGTCGTTTATGAAAGCCCTTTGCAAATGCTTTGCGACAATCCCTCCAACTATTACCGCGAGCCGGAATGCACGGAGTTCATTTCTCGCGTTCCGTCTGTATGGGATGAAACCGTTCCGCTCGCAGGACGGGTCGGATCTTTCATCGCCGTCGCACGAAAGTCAAAGGAAGGCGATTGGTTTATCGGCGCAATGACTGACTGGACGGAACGCGATATACCGCTTACGCTTTCCTTTCTCGGCGACGGAGACTATTCGATGGAGACCTTTGAAGACGGTATCAATGCCGATCGCATGGCGCAGGATTACCGGAGAACGGTTCGATCAGTACACAAGGGAGACAATCTAAAAATCCACGTTGCTAAAGGGGGAGGCTGGGTTGCGCGAATCAGGCATCAATAAAAAAAATGTTCCGGCACAAAACATCGTGCCGGAACACTAACAACAAAAAACAGAACACTAAAATTTTCAGACTTTACTTCAGAGATGTAACGACTACATCCTCTACC
>JAJPJP010000004.1 GCA_021324175.1 Chitinophagia bacterium | reverse complement strand
ATAAACCTGAAAGTATCCATGTGCAGCGGCGCCTCTTGCATGCACAATTCTTTCTGGAATACGTTCATGATCGAAATGCGTTATTTTTTCTCTCAGAACAAAATCTTCCAGAAGCGTAGCTCCTCTCTCCCCTGCCTTTAATGAATTCTGGTCATCATTTATTTTCAGACCCTGATCAGTTGTCATGAATTCATTCACCCCGGTTTCAGTGTTCATGTTCAGATCTTCGGCCTTCGGATCTAACTTCTTCGTGGGTTGCTTTTTTTTAACAGCCATATTAATAGTTTAAAATTTCTGAAGAATAAAAAACCCGGTCGTACAACCGGGTTGAGTAATTAGTTACTCATCATCTATAGTACAGTTCCCAGCTTTTCCTTTTGCAGAGCATCCTCTCCTGTGATAAACATATCTTCAGTCTTGTCTTTGAACCGGTCTTTCAGGTCGCTTAATCTGCCTGTTACCCTGTTCAACGTTTCAGATCCTTTGGCAGGCGCGAGCAACAACCCGATAGCGACACCCGACAGCAGCGTAATTATTGTCTTATTCATGTTTACTTTAGTTATCTTGTTCAATTAACGGACCATGACGACAGCGGCACGGTTATTTAGTTAAAGAAACTATGCCTACACTAAAGAGGATGCTGATTATTGATGATGAACGTGACTTCTGTGCTCTTGTGGTGCTGATGATGCAACAGGAATCGTTTCATATTGACTGCGCCCATAATCTGCTGGAAGCATCGCAATTTTTGAAAAAAGAACATCCCGAAATCATATTGCTGGATCACAATCTTCCTGACGGGACGGGGCTCGATTACTTTAATATGCATCGCGAAGAATTTGACGAAGCGAAAATCGTATTAATGACAGCTGATCCTTCCCTGGATCTAAAATCACGTGCTGAAGCCGCTGGAATTGAATTTGCAGCCAAGCCCTTTGGGCTTAAGAAAATAAAGGAAATTATAAGGTCCGTTGCTTAATTATGCCAACCCGTAATCAGTCAGTCAACACCATTGAAAAGTATGCTTCAAAAATAACCAATGGTGCAGGAAGTAATTCCACTCTGATCATTGCATTTATCCTGGTCGCCACCTGGTGTGTGTCGGGAATATTTATGCAGTTTTCGGACAGATGGGCAATGATCATGTCTACAGCTTCAAGTGCAGTCACATTTTTAATGGTCTTCCTGATTCAAAAATCTCAGAATAAGGATTCTTTGGCTACTCAGTTAAAACTGAATGAGCTGGTAGCAGCAAACGAATTGGCCAGCAACCGGCTCGTGGATATTGAAGGCATGACAGAGGAAGAATTGAGAGTGATACAAAAATATTATTCCAAGCTGAGTGTATTCGCACTAAAGCAATCGAGTCTGCAGCAATCGCACTCGATCGACGAGCAGCATCACGAACATGAGATAAAAAAAGATATGGAAGAGGAATTAATAAATATTAAAAAAGACTCAGCCAAAGGATGAGGCATGAATACCTCAATTGAACATCTGTCTTACGTTGTTCAAATTGTCTGTTGACTGCTCCTTGAGGTTAAGTGCAAATTGCCTGATAGCAGGCAGGATTGTTTGAAGATCCTTCTCCATTCTCCTCATATCGTTCTGCCATTCCCTTTTTATTTTTCTGAGGGCGGTCTCTTCCGAAACATGTATTCTGCGATTTTTCTTTCCCAACCCGGCAACAAAAGAATCGGTATCATGGAGTGATCCGATCTCGGACTCTACGGACTTCATGAGTTTTTTATTTGTCTTCAAAAAAACAACTGCCGGTTCCACAAATTTTCTATAGATGGGCAGAACAAATAATATTGATTTCAATATTTTCCTCAATTGATGCAGAGACTTAATATCAGATAAAATATCCTCACTCAACAAATCCAGCATACCCGAAGCTTTGTCGAATAAAAATTGCCTGCAGGTATTAGGAGATATTTTGGAATCCGGATGTTTTGAAAATTCCCGCAGTTTGAAGGCGGCACTATTCCTGCGTTTTTTTTTCAGCTTTTTACAGGTTTTCTCCTTCAAAAAATCCAACTGTTTTAAAAACAACTTTGGCTTGGAAAATCCATTTCTATGAGTGATTAAATCTATGGCCTTCATCTCCAGTCCAAACGCACGCAGTTTACCAGCTTCGTTAAAAATCGTATCGAGACGACCCGGAATTTTAGAGCGGGCGCCAAAATTCTTTTGAAAACGCATGAGCTCCAAAAAAGCTTCAAGATGTTTTATCTCGAGGCGTAAAAGATGAATAACTGTAAGTCCGGGTTTCTTTTTGGACTTAAGAAACCCGTTAATTTTAACTATTCGATTTTTTATTTTGTTCTTCATCCTCATTGCAACTACTCTTCATTATTTCCAGGTACAAGTTTTATGCCGGGGGTCAGAGGCCGTATCTAATCCGGTGGTAAGTAAGGTCTGAATAAAAACATGTCTAAAAATGCGGAATTATCTTAATGAAAGGTTTTATACCCACTATAATCGTGGATTGCTTTGGAATCAACGGCTCCAATTTTTCCGGAGTAAGAAAAACCACCATAATAATTAAAGCAGGCCAAAGCGCATAAGCAATCGAAGCTCCCCAAACTTCTCTTGGAATATCCCACCTCTCTGACTGCCAGTTCAAATCAATCCATAGGATATTATAAAGAATAAAAGGACCGATGAAAATCGCAAATACCAGGGAAAAAAACTGTTTTTTATTAAAGACCAAATGATGTTTATAAGATGAAAGAAACCTGGTTTCTTCCTCGATCTCAGATAACTCAAACCTGTAAAATGTTTTAATAACGGAAAAATAGCATTCCTTAAAATCCGCACCCTGTTCCAGCTTTTGCTCTATAAGAATACAAATATGATCGAGCAAATTATACTGCAGATCTTCCGTGATGATACCACGATCGATTATATCCTGCAGAATAAAATCAACTTCCTGATCAGTTAAACAATACATTGTTAAGACTTTTTAGGCTTCAGATCGAGAAGAGAAACCATCGACTCCATAAAGTTCGACATTTCCTTTATTTTCTCTTTGGCTTTTACTTTTCCCTCCTGGCTCAACCGGTAATATTTTCTCATTCGTTTTCCGATGT
>JAJPJP010000437.1 GCA_021324175.1 Chitinophagia bacterium | reverse complement strand
GCCTGGCGAAACTTAGTCAAGAACCGCATATCTGCCTCCATCAATATCATTGGGTTGGCAACCGGCATGTCTGTGGCTACCCTGATCGGATTGTGGGTGTGGAGGGAGCTTTCCTTTGACAGGAATCACAAAAATTTTGACCGGATTGCCCAAGTCATGGAACAACAGAATGTCAACGGCAGTATCAATACCGTAAGCTTTATCCCGTTCCCGCTTGGCCGGGAATTGCAGAATCGGTATCCAGGCGATTTTCGGTATTTGGTCATGTCATCTTATGGCGACAACCATATCCTTAACCACCTGACGACTGCTATTTCAAAATATGGGAGATACATGGACGTGGATGCGCCCCGGTTGCTGACGCTTGACATGGTCGAAGGAAGCAGTAGCGGCCTGCACGATCCAAATTCCATTCTCATTTCGGCCAGCACGGCAAGATCGATATTTGGGAATAACGACCCACTGGACCAGAGCTTAAAAATCGACAACAAACTCAGCGTAAAAGTTACAGGAGTATACCGCGATCTTCCAGAGAGCTCAACCTTCCACAACCTGGAATTTATCGCTCCCTGGTCACTATATATCACTTCGGAAAACTGGATCGTTACGGCAAATAAAACCAACGATTGGGCAAGTACAGCTTTTTTTCTTTACGCTCAAATCGCCGATCATGCAACGATGGAATCGGTAAGCCAAAAAATTGCCAAGACTGTAGATGACAATGCTTCGCCAGGGGACAGGATATACCATTCAAAAATATTTCTTCACCCGATGAGTGCCTGGCATCTTTGGTCACATTGGGATGCAGATGGGCACCCGGACGGAGGAGAGATCTATTTTATCCGCCTCTTCATCATTATCGGCGTCTTTGTTCTTCTCCTTGCTTCGATCAATTTTATGAACCTTAGCACCGCGCGGAGTGAAAAACGAGCCAAAGAAGTGGGGATACGAAAGACGGTCGGATCGCTACGCTCACAAATCATCGGTCAATTTTATAGTGAATCACTGGTTGTTGTGGCAATTTCTTTTATACTATCCATAGTGCTGGCACAGGCGATGCTGCCATGGTTCAGCGGAATCATGGGCATGACATTGTCGATTCCATTTTCCAACCCCGTGTTTTGGCTTGCCGGATTTTGTTTCACCGTTGTCACAGCAATTATCGCAGGCAGCTACCCTGCATTGTACCTCTCGGCATTTAAACCCATTAAAGTTCTAAAGGGAACATTCAAGGCAGGCAGGCTGGCTTCTGTTCCCAGGAAGGTCCTTGTCATACTGCAATTTGGTATTTCGATCATGCTTGCGATCGGGACAATTGTCGTTTATCATCAGATTCAATATGCCAGGGAGCGACCACTAGGTTACGATACCAATGGCGTTATTATGACGCGGATGAGATCCCCAGACTTTTATGGAAAATTCGGGCTACTTCGGGATGAATTGAAGAAATCCGGAGCGATCACTGCTTTTGCCGAATCATCCAGTCCTGTCACTGATGTTTGGACGAGCCTCAATGATATTTCCTGGGACGGCCGGGACCCTGGAGCACCTGTCGATTTTGCGAGCATGTGGGCAACACATGACTTCGGTAAGACTGTCGGCTGGAATATCAAAGAAGGCAGAGATTTCTCGCCTGAAGTCGCTTCTGACAGCTCTGCCGTGGTCATCAATGAGGCCGCCTCAAAATTTATGGGACTAAAGCACCCGATTGGTTCGGTCGTTCGAAAAGGTAGCGGAGCAGACCAAAAACAATATCATGTGATTGGCGTGGTCGGAGATATAGTTATGGAATCCCCATATAAGTCCGTAAAGCAAATGATCTATTTCCTGGACTACGACAACGTGAACGTGATCCTGATGAAGCTGAACCCCGCCGCGAACGTTCACGAATCCTTGTCAAAAACTGAAGCCGTATTCCGCAAGTATATACCGGCAGCTCCATTTGAATACCAATTCGCTGACGCCGACTTCGCCGCAAAGTTCGCCAGTGAAGAGGGGCTTGGCAAGTTGGCTGGCTTTTTCTCGGCGCTCGCTATTGTCATTTCTTGTCTCGGTTTGTTCGGCCTCGTGTCCTTTGTCGCAGAACAGCGCACCAAGGAAATCGGGGTCAGAAAGGTGATGGGTGCCTCGGTGTTTTCTTTATGGCGATTACTCTCAAAGGATTTTATTTTGCTGGTCATTGTTTCGCTGGTTATCGCCATGCCGCTCTCCTATGGTTTCATGCAGAACTGGCTTCGGGGTTATTCATATCGTGCTGGCATTTCGTGGTGGATTTTTGCATCGGCGGGTGCAGGAGCGATATTGATTACTATGCTGACAATAAGTTTCCAGTCGCTGAAGGCGGCGATGGCAAACCCCGTCAAAAGTTTGAGATCAGAATAACGACGCCCTTGCTATTAACCGGGCATATTCTAAAAATTAGAACAACAAAATAATAAGACCATGATCAGGAATTATCTTAAAACGGCCTGGAGAAACCTGGTTAAAAACAGGTTCTATTCTGTTATCAATATTGCGGGGCTGGCAATTGGCCTGGCAATTGGCATCCTGATCCTGCTTTGGGTGCAGGACGAATTGAGCTATGATACATTTCACAAAAATGTCCAGAACATTTACCGCCTTGATATAGAAGGGGGCACCGGCGCCACCAAGCAAATATTCAATTTTGGCGTCGCCCCAATCGCACTCATGGCAAAGCAGGAGCTGCCTGAAGTTACTGATGAGGTAAGGCTAACAGGTGATGTCGATTTTTCGATGTTTAAGTTCCAGGACAAGGTCTTTGCAAATGAAAGAGTAATTTTCTCAGATCCGACTTTTTTTTCGATGTTCGATTTTCCGCTGATCGAAGGGACAGCCTCAAAACCATTTCCAAACGACAATTCGGTCGTGATCACCAAAACAACGGCAAAAAAATTCTTTGGTGATGCTGATCCGCTGGGCGGAGTGATCATTGCGGACGATAAAGAATACTTTACCGTGAGTGGAGTCATTGATGACATACCAAAAAATTCGGAATTGCAGATAGATTTGGTCCTGCCACTAAGTTTTCATGCTAAGGCCAGGCTGGCGCAGGGAATAGATATGAACAATGATTTCAACACCCTGGATTATGCAGCATTTCTGTCTCTGAAGCCGGGAACGTCCATCAGTGCTCTTGAGGCGAAAATCTTGAAGATTCATCTTAAACACAGTCCAGGTGATACAGACGCTTCTTATCTGCTCTACCCTTTGTCCAAAATGCATTTGTATAATGCTGATTTAAGTGACAAGGGTATTGGCACGATAAGAATATTTATCGTGATCGCATTATTGATCCTCGTCATCGCCTGCATTAACTATGTAAATCTTTCTACCGCGCGCTCGATGCTTCGGTCCAAAGAAATCAGCATGCGAAAGATCGTGGGTGCGGCGCGCACCCAACTGTTTATGCAATTTATTGTTGAAACAGCCGTATTATTTATTATTGCCGCTATCCTGGCCATCGGCTTAGCAAGCTTGCTCATGCCCCTTTTCAACACGATCTCGGGTAAGCAAATGACTTTGAGCCTCACAGATTACCACATCTGGCTTGTTGTTCTTTATGCTATTGTAGGTACGTTGGTTGCATCGAGCATTTACCCGGCATTGCTTCTTTCGTCCTTCGAGCCGTTAAAGGCATTGAAGGGCAAAATTTCGGCAAGCATCGGAGACGCAATGTTCAGAAAGATCCTGGTTGTTACCCAGTTTTCATTTTCCATCCTGCTCATCATTGGAACGCTGGTTATCACCAGCCAGTTAAAATATATCCAGTCCCGCGACCTTGGTTACGATAAGGCGAACGTCCTCAGTTTTTGGATGCGTGATATGAGCCCTCATTACGATGCGGCGAGGGCCGATTTGATGAAGAAACCGGGAATACTTGACGTGACACGGTCGAACCAGAACATTGTGCGATTCGGGGGTTTCACGGGTTCTGTTGACTGGGACGGTAAGGATCCAAAAGATAACCTGATCATGAACGTGATCAGTGTCGACAAAGATTTTATACCGTTCTTTAAAATGAAGTTGTTGGAGGGATCTTCATTTACCGGAGCTGTGAACGATTCCGCACATTATATCCTGAATGAAGCGGCCGTTAAAGAGACGGGTATCAAAGACCCAATAGGAAAGCATTTTTCGCTGCAAGGAGTGAAGGGCACGATTATCGGCGTGGTCAAGAACTATCACTTTACTTCTATGCGCGCAAAGATTGCGCCGGCCGCGTTTTACTATCGCCCGAATTATTGGAGCACAATGTATGTAAAGACTACCGGCAGAGACGCGCCAAAAGCCATCAACGCCGCGGGGGCAGAATTCAAACAATTTAACGGGCAATACCCCTTTAGCTATCAATTCCTCGATGATGTCTTTAATAGTCTTTACCAGGGTGAAGAGCGGGAAGCGACTTTGTTCGATTATTTTTCGGCAATCGCGATATTCATATCGTGCCTCGGATTACTTGGGTTGGCTACTTATACAGCACAGGTCCGAACCAAGGAAATCGGGTTGCGAAAAGTGCTGGGTGCGAGTACATCCAGAATTACGTCGATGCTTTCATATGATTTTCTAAAATTGGTGGGTTTGTCGATTATTCTTGCAAGCCCTATTGCATTTTTCCTGATGAACCGCTGGCTTCGGGATTTTGCCTACCGCATCGACATACAATGGTGGATGTTCGTTCTTGCGGGGGTGCTTGCCATGTTGATCGCTTTCCTGACGATCAGCTTCCAGGCGATCAGGGCCGCGGTCGCCAACCCGGTTAAGAGTTTAAGGAATGAGTGAGAGGATTTGCCAGTAGACGAGATCACGAAGACCGGGGGATTCAACAATTTGGATCAAGGGCGCCAGTTTTCCGCTGGCGCTCTTCCTGATAAGTCGTATTTATTCAATGCCGCTTTCGTCAACTGAGCGTAACACCTAACTCCAAAGCCCTTGAGTATTTCTTCTTATTGAAGGTGTAGAGATAGGGCGCCCGGTGCGGGCCAATATTTCTTTTTTCGGGCAATCTATTGATCAGCCCCATAAAAACGAGCTTTTTTGGAAAGTTTCTCAGATCGAGTCTTTTACCGAGAATGGTTTCGTAAACCGCGTGTATTTCCGTCAGCGTGAATTTTTTTGGCAATAGCTTTTCAACGATTGGGTGGTAATATAATTGCGATCGCAGGGTTTGCAAGGCCTCATTTACCATTTGATCATGATCAAAAAGCAAAGAAGGGATTTTATCAATGTCATACCATTCGCATGATTCGGACAGAATCCCGGGCTGAGGAATCGCCGAAGAGAAGTCTGTGATGGCATAATAGCCTATGGAAATTGTCTGATCTCTCAACCAGCTTGATTTTATCTTTTTGAATGGAGCCTGCTTTGAAAGTTCCTCCAAATCAAGTTCATTCCATTTTATGCGATCCGGATCACCGAACGTCTTGTACTGCTGCAGGTATAATCCCGTTATGGAGGTGATTTCTTCAACAATTCTCTTGGCAGCATCATCTAATGTCTCAACCCTTTTGATATAGCCACCTGGTAAACAAAGGCCATGAAGCCCTTCAATCTGCCTGAGCAAAATTTTTAACCGATGGTCGTGATATCCGAAAATGGCGCAATCAATACAAACATGCGGAATATAGGTCTTGTATCCGTTCTGAATAAAGTCTTCAAGTTCCTTGGGAGTATTCATATAACAAAACTATTTAAAAAAAACCTATTTGGTAAATTTTGCCATATGGAGTCTTTATCCTTATCTTCACATTTGGTAAATTTTATCAAATAGAAACTTTTACAAAAAAATTGCTATATGAATTCATCACGAAGAACGTTTATAAAGACATCATCGATGGGCATTGCGGCGGCCGGCGTGGCTTCTGCCGTGCCATCCATTTTAAGAGCAGCCATATCTAAAAAAGAAATGCCCTTTAAGCTGGCTTTATCGCAGTTCTCCCTGGCAAGCCAGTTTTGGACTAAACAATTAGATCCACTCGATTTTCCGGAGAAGACCATTAAGACCTATGGCATCACAGGTTTGGATTATTGTTCGATGTTTTTTGCCAATAAAGCGAAAGACACGGATTTCCTAAACCAATTGAAAAAGCGTTCGGCAGAGAATGGCTGTTATAACCTGCGTATAATGGTAGACGGCGAAGGAGTATTGGGCGATTTAAACCAGGAAACCAGGACAAAGGCGGTGGAAAATCACTATAAATGGATTGATGCCGCCGCAACACTGGGCTGCCCGATGATTCGCGTGAATGTTGAGGGTGAGGGCGATCCTGCCGAAGTTTCAAAAGCGGCGATTGAAAGCCTAAATACGCTGATCGATTATGGGAAGAAATCTAACATCGATGTGATCGTTGAAAATCACATTGGCATTTCCTGTAACGGAGGATGGTTGGCCAACGTGATGAAGGAAATGAATAACCCCCACTGTGGCACCCTTGCGGACTTCGGAAATTTTTGCATCAACAGGACCAAGCCGGCCACAAATGACATTGCGGGTTGGATGAAGACAAAGTGCCTGGAAGAGTATGACCGCTATAAGGGTATACAGGAACTAATGCCCTATGCTAAGGGGGTGCATGCCAAGACACATGTATTCGATGCCAGCGGAAATGACACCGAGACTGATTTCAGCCGGATGTTCAAGATTATTATTGATTCAGGGTTTAAGGGCTGGGTGAGCATTGAATATGAGGGCGGCCTGCTGAAGATGTACGCCAAAGACGATAAATACCTGGATAACGATGGCGGGATACTGGCGACAAAAAAATTGATTGATAAGGTTGTCAGCGCATAGCGTATCATAAGCATAAAATCTTTTCGAGTCATGGGAGACATTCAACTAAAAAAATCCGGCGAAATGCACGAAGTCGTGGTGATCGGCTCGGGTGCAGGCGGCGGCATGACAGCCTATGTGTTAGCCAATGCCGGATTGAAAGTATTGTTGCTCGAAGCAGGGCCGTTTTTTGATCCTAAAAAAGATTCGATGCAGTTGAAATGGCCTTACGAGTCACTGCGCAGGGGCGGCAATGCGACAAGGCCGATGGGCGATTTTGACGCCGCCTATGGAGGATGGGAAATAGAAGGGGAACCTTACACACAGAACGGAAATACAAAGTTCGACTGGTTTCGCGCAAAGATGCTTGGCGGAAGGACAAATCACTGGGCCCGGATTTCCCTGAGGATGGGCCCAAAAGACTTTAAGTGCCGGGATGCCTATGGTGCCGGCGACAACTGGCCGATCACCTACGACGAGATTAAACCGTATTATGATAAGGTTGATCGCCTGATTGGCGTATATGGCACTAACGAAGGCCTTGAAAATGATCCCGATGGGATTTTTCTTCCCGCGCCCGCGCCGCGACTGAATGAATTATTTGTAAAAAAGGCTGCGACTGGCCTTGGAATAAAAGTGATTGCGGGAAGGGGCTCCGTGCTGACTGCCCCGCTTCCTGGAAACACGGACCGCGGTCAATGTTTTTATTGTGGCCAATGCAACCGCTCGTGCAAAGTATATGGTGATTTTTCCGCTTCCTCCTGCCTGGTAATTCCCGCTTTGAAGACGGGAAACCTAACAGTTGTTACCAATGCAGTGGTCAGGGAAATAATTACGGACAATAACGGCCTGGCGACGGGGGTATCATATATCGGCAAAGAAGATATGCAGGAATATGAAGTGAAGGCACAGACGGTAGTCCTTGCTGCTGGCACCTGTGAAAGTGCGCGCATCCTGCTTAATTCGAAAACCGCGCAACATCCGAACGGCTTAAGCAACAGCAGCAATGTTGTCGGCAAATATTTGCACGACTCTACGCAGACTGGTGGTCTGGTGATTCTTCCGCAATTATTAAACAGGCCTAAGTTTAATGAAGACGGAGTAGGCAGCCTCCATTTATACGCGCCATGGTGGGCCGATAAACAAAAGCTTGACTTTCCGAGAGGCTATCACCTGGAGATTTTCGGAGGTTTAATGATGCCAAGTTATGGAGGCTATTTCGGTTTTGAAGGATCAATTGTTCCGCTAATCAACGGTTACTTGCCGGACGCGGCCGGGAAAATGAAACCCGGGGGCGGATTTGGCAAATCGCTTAAAGATGATTACCGTAAATTTTATGGAACGTTTGCGGGCGTCGGGTGTCATGGCGTCGACGTAGCCAAAGAAACCAATTACTGTGAAATTGATCACAACGTTGTCGATAAATACGGCATACCCGTTTTGCGATTTAATTACCAATGGGGAAACGATGAGATTAAACAGGCCAAGCATATGAATGAAACGACACAGGCCGTAGCCAAGGAAATGCACGGGATACCTTTATTGGCGCCTGCAAGCGACGCGAATAATTGGGGGCTCGCCAATCCTGGCAAAGGCATTCACGAGGTGGGAACGGCCAGGATGGGCGATGATGAAAAAAAATCTGCGGTGAATCAATATGGCCAGTCACACGATTGCAAAAACCTGTTTGTAACGGACGGCTCGATCTTCACCCAGCAGGCAGAAAAAAACCCGACGTGGACGATTCTTGCGCTATCGATGCGTACCGCTGAATATATCCTTGATCAAAAGAAAAAGCAAAACATTTAGACATGAACAGGCGAGAAAGCTTAAAAGTAATAAGCATTGCAACGGTAACTTCTGCGTTTGTTGATGCCTGCAAGCCTGGCGCTGCCAAGGGCGAGACTGAAATCACAGCAGAAGCTGGCAGGCAGCCGTTCGAAACCGAACGCGACAAAAAATTGCAGGAACAAAAGTTCTTTGATGTGCACGAGATAGCGACCATCACGGTCCTGGCCGATATCATTATACCCAAAGATGAAAAGAGCGGAAGTGCGACCGATGCAAAGGTTCCCGAGTTTATAGAATTTATTGTAAAAGACGAACCACAGCATCAACTGCCCCTGCGTGGGGGGATAAAATGGCTCGATGTCAAATGCCTGAGAAGGTATGGAAACGATTTTAAGAGCTGTACCCCCGGACAACAGGAAGAAATTGTTACGGCGATTGCCTACCCGTCTATCGCTACTGCCGACATGCAACCCGGGGTTGCCTTCTTCAATAAGATGAGGGATTTAACCGCGATCGGTTTTTTTACGAGCAAAATGGGCATAGACGATCTGGGATACAAAGGAAACATACCTAATCAATGGGAGGGCGTGCCTCACGATATTCTCAAGCAGTATGGTTTAGAAAGTGTTTAATTTAATTTATGAAACTTCAAAGGTCTGCTTTACTTCTTTGTGCACTTCTTCCACTAATTGGCATTACGCAAACGCGTATCACTAACCAAAGGCTTTTCGACACTGTTGGCTTTCTTCCGGAATATTACCCGCAACGTGTCGCCGTATTTGAAAAGGAGCCGGTTGTAACAGGAAGAATCATCTTTTTGGGAAACAGTATCACGCAAATCGGTGATTGGAAAAAGCTATTGAATGATACATCCGTCATCAACCGCGGAATCGGCGGCGATATTACGTACGGCGTGCTGAAACGCCTTGATGAGGTGATCCGGCGGCAACCCGCCAAAATATTCCTGCTTATCGGCATCAATGATATTGGCAAAGACATCCCTGACGTTGTGATTGCAGATAATATCCGCAAAATAATAGCGCGTGTGCAGGCAGAAAGTCCTTCGACAAAAATTTATGCGCAAAGCATCTTGCCGTTGAACCCGGATGTCCCCAATTTCCCTCAACACTATGACAAGCAGGAGCATGTTTTGAATACAAATAAGCTTATTAAAAAAGTTGCAGAGGACATGCATTGTCCGTTTGTAAACATTCATGACCTCTTTACAGACCAACAGGGCAGGCTTGATGCGAAATATACCATCGACGGATTGCACCTCGCGCCTGGCGGGGAGGGCTATCCAAAGTGGGTTGCCTATCTGAGAAAGCTCGGCTATCTGTAGTGGTGCCTCCAGTATCACGCATCAGCATGACATGACCACGAATTTTTCCATTATTTCTCAACAGGCTGCTTTAGCTTTGAAGAGCACATCGCGATATCAAATAATACTTCTGTCAATGCGATTTTACTTAATGCTGCTCTTCGTTCTCCCCGTCTATTGTATCGGGCAAAAACCAATAGGTGGCGTAAGCTTTCTGAAAATGAATCAAATCGCCAACGATTATGTTCGATTGGGGCTGTCGATCGGGCAATATGATGGCGATTTCGTTGATGCATATTATGGACCCGACTCCTTAAAACCCACTACGCCGAAACAAGCTTTTTTTCCAAAGGATAGCTTTTTGCGGGCTGTCGATAATCTGAAAGTTCAGCTTCGGCCTTACGAATCAGATGCAACGGATCAGGTGATTCGAAAAAGGGCGACGTGGATAGAAAGCCAATTGACGGCGTTTAGCAGACGGATCAAAATGTTTTCCGGGGAGCAAAGCACCTTTGAGATCCAGGCCAAGGAATTATTTGGCGTCGAGCCGCCAAAATACAGCGAAGAACATTTCAAATCATTGCTGAGACAATTAGAAAAAATTCTGCCGGGAGAAGGGCCTGTTGTCCCGCGGTTCCAGAACCTTGCCAACCGCTTCATCATTCCCAAAGAAAAAGTCGATACCGTTGTGAAAACAGCCATTGCAGAAAGCAAAAGAAGAACCAAGAAATATATACAACTTCCCGATTCAGAAGACTTCAGAATAGAATATGTTACCGGCAAACCCTGGGCGGGCTACAACTGGTATCTGGGAAATTTTAGAAGTCTGATTCAATTTAACTCCGAATCAACTTCGTTTGTCGACAGGATGATTGACGTGGCGAGCCATGAAGGCTACCCCGGACATCATGTGTACAACAGCCTTTTGGAAAAAAACCTGTTTAAAGATAAAGGTTGGCCGGAAATTTCTCTTTATCCATTGTATAGCCCGCAATCGCTGATAGCGGAGGGCAGTGCGAATTATGGTATCGAGGTTGCTTTTCCGCAACAGGAAAAAATTAAGTTCATCAGAGAAAATTTGTTGCCGCTGGCAGGCCTGGATACCGCAGGACTGACAACCTATTTCCAGGCCTTAGTGATCAAAGGGGAATTAAGCAATGTGCGCACGGAAATTTGCAGGAGGCTGTTAAACGGAAAAATGACCGATGACGAGGCTATCCGCTGGACGGTTGATTATGCGCTTCTCAATGAAAACGACGCCACCCATTCACTTTCCTTTGTAAAAAAATACCAGAGTTATGTTATCAATTACACCTATGGGAAGGACCTGGTGAAAAATTACATTGAAGGTCAAGGCGGAAGTGATGACCATCCCGCGAGACGATGGACCTTATTCAAAATACTATTGTCAAATGAAACCAGGCCCGCCGATCTAATTGCCAAAGCAAGAGAATAAGGGTTGCTGGCAATCTTAATAATTTCGCAAATTGAGCGTTGAAAAAACAGAATAGATTTTTATATACGCGGCCCCGTCGCCAGCTTCCCCGTGATAGTTTATATGCGCTTTAATAGTGAGCATGAGGCTTTTGGGCAGCCTTTTTATCTTTTTTGAAGTGACTTCCTCATTAACTTTACCATCTTTCATTCCGGCAATCTGGATCTCTTTTGAAGAGGTATCTGGGGGCGAATCCCTTACCAGTTTGATTGAGGAATGATTCTGGATCTTGGTTACTATTTCGGCCAGCGCGATATAGGCAGAAAATTCTTTCGGAAATGCCATATCTATGTCCTGTATGTTGTGAAAGCCGAGGTTAACTTTATACCGCTCATTGCTGAACCCAATATGGAGTTTCTGTCCCTCCGTATAATTTCCTTCGCAGGGCCCGGCAACCGTATCCACATTCACCGTTTCAAAGCCCTGGACTTTCATCCAGCCCGAATGCAGGCAAACAATGCTCACATTCCCCTGCTTAACGTTTAACGAATCCAATGACAGAAGGTTCCCCGCTTTCAGGTTCCCAAAGGATTCGTCAATAGATAATTGACCCTTAAAATCCCCCATGTCAATGTTGCCAAATTTGTTTTTCAGGCGCAAAGGGGTTTTGGAGGGGAGGTTGAGGATGTAGTTTATATTCACTTTTTCATTTGATGACAAAGACAGTGCAGAATCAATTTTTGTATGGCATATTATTATGCCGTGTGAGCGCGTCGGTTGAAGGTCGGTTTTTGAAAGTATTTGATTTGCCCTGTCCTTATCGCCTGCCTGTATCGTGATGGTGCCGTTGATCTGGGCTTCATCCCTGTCCCAGGTTTTAATGATAATATCCCCAAACTGATTGTCTATTGCAACGAGGGTCCTGTCAATTCTTCCTTTGAATTTTTTTGATACGTTTTTGATGTATGGTGCATTCGCCTGCGCATGGCAATAACTGGTGGTAATGATTGTTATGCATAACAAACTAAAAAGAATCAATCTGGTTTTCATGGTCTGCGCCGTTTGATGATTGCAGGTTATTAAGGAGCTGCAATTGATTATCCAAAATGGTTTCACGTAGTTGCAGATTTTCGATCATCGATTGCAAGATGCTCTGCCTGTTTGGGCTATTGGCGATCGCAAGTTCAAGTTCCCTGAATAGCTGGTCAAGCGAATGCATCGCGATTACAAAGTCTCCATACAGCTGCGGGTTCGAAGAAAGGAGCTGTTTGATCTGCTGTTGTTTTTCCGTAATAGCCGAAGTATATCGTACTAAAGACTGCATCGTTTTCTGATCAACGAAATTCCTTAGGTTATCTGTGTTAAAAACACTCGCGTTGCTGTCTGTACCCTGCACTGCAGCTGTTTCAATCTTCGCGAAATTTTTATGTCGCTCAAATACCAGGAGCACTGTTAAGCCGACTATAGCAAGGGTAGATGCGGCCGCGGCCAGCCTCATTCGGATGACGCGGGTATTCCGCTTCTTTTGATGGTATGCGACAAGCCTTTGCTCCAGCTTACGCCATGTTTCAGGCTGAGGCGAGCCTTTATCAAGTCTGTCCTTATTTGCATCTAAAAAATCTTCAAAGTCAGTACTCATATCTTGAATTTTGACAGAATTGAATCGTTTCTTGCTTCCCGCGCCTGTACCAGGTCCTGATCGTTGACGATGGCACCTCAAAAAGCAACGCTATTTTCTCAAAGCTTAGTTGTTCCAGGACATGAAGGCTGATGACGGACCGATAGTGATCAGGAAGGCTGCTTAATGCCTTTTCGAGTAATTCTGCTGAATAAATGAAGGACCGGTTGTCAGGTTCCGGCTCAGCAAGAATATCTTCGTCGGATTTCACCCTGTCCCATTTTGCTTTGTCTCGCTTGATAAAATTTGTCGATTTATTAATCACAATTCTTTTCAGCCAGCCCCCAAACGCATCACTATTTTTCAACTTATCCAGGTTTGTAAAGGCGTAAAAAAAACTGTCCTGCAGCAGATCGTCCGCATCAGCCTTGTTTGCTACCATGCGAATGCAGGTCTGGTACATTGCATCAGCGTAGCGGCCATAGAGCGCCTCATAGCTCTTCATGTCGCCATTCCTGCAGTTTTCGATGAGCTGGCGGTCGCTTATAGTAGTTTCCTGCCCCAGTGAACCAGAATTTTCTTTATTACAAGTAACCACTGACAGCGGATCGTTGCAAAAAAAAAGAAATATTTTTTTGGCTGCAACGAATCATGCCCACCAGTTACTTACCTATAAAATTATGGGTATGGCCAAACATATCAAGGCCCTGCTGGGAACGACCTTGAGTGTATGTATCTCGATGGCGGCTTTCGCCCAAACGGGACAATTGGTGTTCGGGAAGGTTGAGGATTCCACCCGCCATGCCCTTCGCGGGTGCACTGTAAAAGTCGTCATTAGCGCAAAGGACATCCTGGCGACCACGACAGACACGGCAGGCAGGTTTGTTTTTCTTCATGTTCCTTCAAAAAGAATCACCGTTTATTTTTCTTTTGTTGGTTACCAGGCATTGATCAAACATTATAGAATTACCGGCGACAGCTTAGGCGTTGACCTCGGAATCATCATGCTGCACGAACATTCGACGCTCCTGAATCCAGTAACTATTGCCGCCACCAAGGCCGTATCCGTTCGGGAAGACACTGTGGAGTATCCCGTCAGTGCATACCCGGTGAGAGAGAATGCACCGATTTTAGATGTCATCAGGAAACTGCCCGGCGTCGACGTCGACCAAAGCGGGAATATAACAGCGCAAGGTAAGACGGTCACCAAAGTGAGAGTAAATGGAAAAGACTTTATGGCGGGAGATGTGCGGGCACTTACCCAGACTCTTCCGGCCGATGTTGCAGAAAACATTCAGATCATTGATGATTACGGGGACCAGGCTAATATTACCGGTATCAAAACCGGCGATCCCTCAAAAATTCTGAATATAAACATCAGGAAGGACAAGAACCATGGCTTTACCGCGCAGGCAACTCTGGGAGATGGTACTGACCTTCAAACCAAACAAGCCGGCGAGACCAACGACAACAGGCACCTGGCATTAATCAACACCTATCGCTTTAACGGCGATCAACAGATGGCTCTTCTCGGTAATATTAACAACACGAACGCGAATACATTCTCATTTGGTTCGACTGCAAGCAGCGGAGGGCCCGTTAAAATTTCCCTTGGCGGCAAATCACTTAGTATTAGTGGCGTAAGGATTGGTTACACGGCTGCCGGTGGTAATTTGAGCCAGCAGGCCTCGCCCATTGACGGAATTACCGACACCCGCTCACTCGGTTTCAACTACAGGGATGCATGGTTTAAGAACGTCTCTGTTTACGGCAGTTATAGCTTTGCAGACAACAGACTCTCCAAAGAAAGCAGTTCGCTACAGCAAAACAATTTTATTTCAGGTGAGGAGACCACTCAGACGACAAATAATGAAATGGACCATACCCTTAACCACAGATTTGACTGGAATGCGGAATATAAGATTGATACCAATAACTATTTAAAAGTCACTGCCGGTTTTTCCTACGCAACTGTGCGGCCGGTTTCGGCCAGTTCGGTGAGCTACGGCACCGACAGTGCCATCAATTCATCTTACACTTCGAATGCCACCGGGAATTCCAGCACTCCGAATTACAGCGCGACGGCACTTTTCAACCACCGCTTTATTAAACGAGGCCGCAACTTCAGCGCAAATTTCTCAATTAGTGACTCATACCTTAATCAATTTCAGAACTTACAATATGAGTACACCAAGGGACAGGAAATTATTCCGGATCAGAAGATCAATTCAACCAATCACTCCGTTAATTTTAATTCAACGCTCGCGTATATCGAACCGCTAAGCCAGACCAGTTGGCTGGAGGCAGATTATTCATTCAGCCAATCGATAAATCATAACGATAAAATGGCTAACGCGTTGGATACGGCGACTGACCTATTTGTCCCTGACAGCACCCTGAGCAGTCTATACCATTTTGATTTCATGACAAACCGTGGTGGCCTCAATTGGAAACTGATAGAAAAAAAATTCAATATTGTAATCGGCGCCAGCATTCAACATTCGTTGCTACAAGGAGATTCCGGCATTAGCAAGGGCCGGACCAATTTGTCCCAATCCCAATATAGCCCCGAAGTCAGATTAGTTTACAGGTTTTCGGAAAATAAGGTTTTTACTGCCAATGTTAATGGTTACAGCAGCGCTCCCTCCTATTCACAGTTACAGCCGACCATTGATTACAGCAACCCGTCATATCCCGTTCAGGGCAATCCAAAACTGGGATCGTCCTTCACCACCAATTTCAATGTGGGTTACAACAATTTCGATTTTTCTTCTGGAAACTCCTTTTTCACCAATGTGAGCTTTAGCCAAATACAAAATAAGGTTGCCTCAAACCTGATATCCGATCCGGCGCATCCTGGTTCACTTTTGACACAATACTTAAATGCGAATGGATATTTTTCTACTTCGGGATATGCGAGCTTTTCCATGCCCTGGGATCAACGCAAGTACAATCTGATGGCAAGCTCAACTGCCAGTTACACCAACAATATCGGGTTTCTTACCAGTGTAGATTCTTCGGGCTCATCGAAGACACTAAAAAATATGGCAAGGACTATGTCTTTCACGCCCGGTTTGCGCTTCCGCGTTGATCTGAAGGATGTGATGGATGCGCAAATCCAGTCGAGTTATGCGATTAACCATACGGTGAACTCCGTAAAAAACTCTTTCACGCAGTCTACTTCAGATTTTCATACCTGGAGTATCGGGCTTAGCGCCAAAAATTATCTACATGACTGGGCGATCGGCTACGATTTTTCAAAAATTTTTCAGTATGGATACAGCCTCGGCGGGGTCACCAACCCTGCTGTATTTAATTCTTACGTGGAACGCAGGTTTCTTAAAGGACATAAAGCCACCATCAGGCTATCAGTCTTTGACGTTTTTAACCAAAACAGGGGTTATATGGAATCTGTGACTTCCACATCTGTTACGCAAAATGAGGTCAATCGTCTTGGGAGGTATCTCCTGTTGAGCTTTACACTTAGACTCCAACGATTTGTCGGATCCGCAAAGTCAGCGCCGAAAATTAATTCTAAAATGGGCCAGTTGAACCTATAAGTCCAAATTGTCGAAACCGTGCGTTTTGACTACCAACGAAATAAGTCAACACCCGGTGAATAACCTTTTAAAGTTCTGGCATTTATTTCGAGTTTAATTTTATCGTCTAAAAATTGGTTGAAATATGAAACACCTGGTGGTGATGGCGCTTGCCCTGATTTCCGTTGGCATCGCCGGAGCGCAAACGATCTATGTTGATGCGCAAAAAGGGAACAACAGCGCACCCGGAACCTTTGCTTCCCCATTAAAAAGTCTGCAGAAGGCCGTTGAAGTGGCCCGGGATTTCAGCGGAACCGAACCGGTAACTATCAATCTGGCCCCTGGCCTCTATGAACTGGACGACCGGCTGCTTCTCCAAACGAAAAATAATGGGAACGACGCAGCGAGGTATACGCTGGAGGCTGATGTGATGCCCGATAGCTCATTATGGAAACCTGCAATGATGCCGATTGTCCAATCTGTTGCCGGCAACAATGATCATGCATATTTTGACCACTGTACCGGGGTTCTTGCCGACAGGGCGAACGTCAGCATTCGCGGGATCAAGTTCCTGGGCAATTCAAATCCGGGCGTTGATTATTATTACCCTATTGAAAAAGACACGACAACTTTGAATGATATCGAAATCTCCCAATGCTATTTTATCGGTGACCGTTACGGAGCCGTAATCCAAGGTGCAGTCTATGTCGAGGGACCGGGCATTCATGTAGATCATTGCATTTTTTATGGGTGCAAGAATGCGGTCCTCTGCTTTCAAAACCTTAGCGATTTCTCACTGACCCATTCAATTATTTATGGGGCTTATGAATGCGCGATCTGGTACGGCGAATTTTTTGGAAAGGGGCCGGAAAATGATTTTAATTTTAACGACAATATTATTTCTCACTGTCGATATTTCTGGGCAGCCAGTAACGGAAAGGACCATTCGTATTATCATTTCAAGCATTCGCTCATTTCAGACAACGAACATTACGTAGGCATGCAAGATGGAAATGGCGGCGTGATGCCGTTACCCAAAAAGGAGACTTATTTTGAATCGGATATTCGAAAGATCGGATCGGTCAAATTGATCGAAGTGGAAACAGGTGCTCTCCCGCATAATTATCTTCACCTGGAAAGTTTTTCGGACGGGAATGATATCCGGGCAGGGATATTTATGGGAGCATCGAAATGATCAGTGGATCTTTGAGTTTAAAGCTGGCGATAATGGGCTGGCAGGAAGCCAGTCAAATTTTTGAAATTGCGGATGAAATGGCTTTGGTCGGAAAATCCGCATTCATAAGCGACACCGGTGAGCGATGAGTGGGCTGCCTTGATGAGAGAAAGAGACTTTTCAACTTTTATTTTTCGCATATATTGCCCGAGCGTGCATCCCAAATACTTAGGGAAATATCTCGAAATGGTTACGGGATGAACCTTTGCCACGCTCGCGAGTTCCAGCAACGAAGTATTCAGTCGCCAGTTATCATGCAAATGCTCCTTCACAATATTTACCCAAAGTGGTTTTTCGTGATTGGTCCTAAATTTCGTCGTACGATGCACCAGGTTTAGAATGTGTGAATGGATAGAATAGCCGGAATAGTCATCATCATCGACCAGTTCCCGATAAATATCGAGCATGAGAAATTTAGCATCGGGATTTTCTGACATCGCATCAAACAAATCGTTCTCTGAAAGTTGTTGAGCCCGAAAAAAAGCCGGTTCAATTTCAATATTGATATGTTTTGAACGCGCTGCCACGTTTGTGACCTGATGCGGCTCCCCGGAATGATAGTATGTAATCTTTCCAGGCAAACGTTCGTAAGGGTTTTTCTTTTTCTCAGCGCAGCCGCCATGCAGGACAAAGCTAATATGCGTATTGTCGTGAGAATGCCGATCGTGATTGAAATTGCTTTGCTGATAAGTAGTTATACTCACCATGAAACCATCCTGGCTAGAAAAATTGACAACGTCTCCCGAATATTCTCCTTTCCCAAAAAATTGCATCCCTAAATAAAGTTTGTATTCACTGATGAATCAATGCAAGCTGACAAATTCAGTACCAAAGAGTTGGGATATTGAGTATCATTTATTAGCACAGGAGCAAAAAAAAAGCCGTCCGGTTATGATACAGCCTATGTTCGATAATGAAATTCGGCCGGTTCAAATTCTATAGAGATCAGGACGACGGTCATTGAATAAATCGTTAAAGTCATTAAATGATTTATCCCGGGCGAGAACGGGATCGATTTCAACGGTCAGTATCGCGTCCTCATTTTCACGGGCCGTCGCCAAAGCAAGCCCCGTTAGATCGTAAATGGCAGAGCAACCCTTAAAAGTCAATGCCTGTTTTTCATTGCTGGGCAGGTCGCGCTCTTCGGTACCGCAGCGATTCGCGACTGCAACATATACCTTGTTTTCGAGAGCCCGCGCTGGCATACCGATCGTCCATAAGTTTGTCACCAGGTTGGACGGACATGCGATGATATCTGCGCCTGCCAGCGCGAGGCTTCGCGCCGCCTCGGGGTATCGCCAATCGTTGCAGATCATGATGCCTACATTGCAATCGTGGAGCGGATGCTTTATGACAGTAAAACCGGTGTTTCCCGGCGCAAAACATAATTTCTCACGGTAAAAAAGATGAGATTTCCTGTATATGGTCGTGTCGCCTCCGGGAAAAACGGCAACGGCTGAATTGTAGACATTCTCACCCTCAATCTCCGCGAAGCCCGCAATAATCAGCGCATTGTTCTCCCTGGCTAATTTTTTCAGCAGCCCAATACTTTGACCGGAAGCGTCCTCCGCAACCGTACGCACCTCTTCTTTTGACAAAAACGAATATCCGGTCGTGCACAATTCGGGTAAGATGACCATATCGCTCCGCAATCCGGTGAGGAGCTGTCGGATTTGTTCAAGATTCTGGGCCTTGTGACCCCATGTGGGGGTAAATTGGACTACACTTATCTGGAGCATTTTCCTCGTTTTCCTATTCGCAATTTACAAAGAGTTGATCTCACTGGGCGATCGAAGTTGAGGATCATTTTGCAGCAAAGTCAACGATCTCTAGAATTGAACGGAAAATTTAACAGCCCGTCTTTGTTTTTGGTAGGTGCCCGCTAACGGACCATTTTTAATAATTAAATGATCATCTTTAAAAAAACAGGGATAGCCTTCTTCGTAAGTAAAAAAACCGGCTGGCGATGTAAAATAGATTCGCTCGGGACGATCCGCTAACATGAAATTGGCTGAATAAAAAAGTTGCCCCTGAATCTCGGAGATACTCACAGTGTCTTTCGCAGAAGCATAAATAACCGCGTGAATAATCAAGGAATCCTTGTTCAATGTGACAATCGAATGGGTTTCCGGGCCGTAAAAACCGTCCCATTGGTATATCCTTCCGACGCTGTTGACGACTTCGCGAATTAAATTGCATGCTGATATCGTCATTAATCATCACGACTGCGCCATCGCCATGCTGAAAACAACCATAATATTGGCTCAAAAATCCAACGTCAGAGCCGCCGTGGTTGGAGTATTGCCAATTTCCTCTTTTGAGAATATTAACACCCGGTCCCAGTTGATTTCCGTTACTCACCATCAAATCGATATAAGGCGAAAGCCGCAGCTGGGTAGTAGCCTGATTCAAAACCTTTGACGATTTGCCTTCAAGGGCAAGCTGACTTTCGATAATGTATTATCCCAGGTCATTTGGCGTTGTCTACAAGCCGGCGGCTGCCTCCCCTGGGTAATATGATATTTACCTGGCGCGCTAATTTTATTCTATTTGAGGTTCATGCCGGAATTTATCTTTGCGAATGATTAATATACCGAAAATGACGAAAAAACTGATCGTTGTCATCGCATGCGCAATACTTGGCCTTGGTTCGATTGGACAGACTTCTCTAGCCAAGTTTCGGGAGGTTAACGAATTAGTGGTAGCCGAATTCAACAGTGGGGACTTCAAAGCCATATATGCTGCAGCTGGCCAGACCTACAAGGATTTGAACAGTGAAGGCGAGTTGACCGGCACGTTGAATTACATGAAAAATACGTTTGGCCAGGTTAAGTCATCTCAACTGATCGAAGATCTCGGCGACATCAAATATTTTAAATGGAACTGCGAAAAGGGCGCGATACGATTTGAACTCTGGATTGATGGTTCTTCCATAATTCAATACAAATTGAATAACCTGGTTATGCAGCCGGATGCAATAACAAAGCGGCCCGTGACTGATAACCTGTTGAAGAACGGGATAGATTCCCTGGTAAATAAATACGCCGCCATTTATATGAGCGATCCCAAAGCTGTTGGTCTCTCGCTTGGTGTATATTACCACGGCAGAAAATACATCTATAACTATGGCGAAATGGAAAAAGGCAGCGGTAGACCGGTGACTGACCAAACCATTTTCACGGTGGGGTCCATTACAAAAACATTTACCGGTGTGTTGCTGTGCCGGGCCGTGTCAGAAAAGAAAGCCAGCTTCGGCGATGACATTCGAAAATACCTGGACGGCAATTACCCGAACCTGGAGTATCAGGGACATCCGATCACGTTGCTTGATCTCGCCAGGCACACCTCAGGAGTAAGAAAATTCCGTTTTAATGTCGTGCCCGCCAGCGCAGATAACTGGAGTCCTGAAGAATGGATGCGCTATTTTGACACCTATACTTGGGACAGCCTGTTCCGCGATCTGCACGCACTCAGGGTAGATACGCTTCCTGGCGTTCAGTACCACTATTCCCTTATTGGAACAACACTCTTAAATATTGCGATCGAGAAAATTTACCACGGCTCAATCGACCAGATCGTCAGAGATTATTATGGCCATGAATTCCATATGAAGGATACGAAGCTGGCTTCTGATGCAGGGGACATACCAAGATACGCGACGGGATACGGGGACAAGGGCCAGTTGATGCCGCGCACGCCGGAATATACCCCTAGTTTATCCAGCATTCACTCGACCACCAGAGATATGATGAGTTATCTTGAAGCGAATGTTCTGGAAACTAACCCTGTCATTAAACTCTCGCATAAAAAAACATGGGGCGATATGAAGGCCTTCGCAGTGGGAATCCCCTGGGATATGGAGACCTACTATGGTAAATATGAGATGATCTGGCATTCAGGTTTCGACTACGGATCAATCAGCCTTTGCGCTTTTTATCCTGAAATGAAAATGGGAATGTTTTTGTGGGCAAATGATGACAGTCGACAGAGCTATTTGTACGATATGGAAAGAAGCATCCGGCAAAGCCTCATTTTCCAGGATTCCTTTCGGAAGCGGCGAGCGCTAAAGGGCGGTAGTAAATTGGGGCAATGACCGGAGAGATTGGTTGGCATTTTCAAACGACTTTTATCGCAGCCGGCACAGCGACCAACGCTGGGAGCAAGAGGAATTATTTGATTAAATGGCGTTAGCCAGAATAGCTGCTGCGCTTTCACGCCCCTGTACCAGATTATGAAACTGCAGCTCATCGTAACAACTTACTTAGACTTTTTAAATCGAAGTTTATATTGACAGTTGAGAAAATAGTTCCCCATTTCACAGTTTGAGCGTTAAACGAATGTGGTTGATGTCCTGACATTTATATATATCTAATTTAGGAACGGCTTTTGAAATATTACACTAGTAAATCGTTTTTTAGTTAAAAACTTTAAACATGAAAATTAAAGCATTCCTAACAACGCTAACACTTGCACTTACAGTAACCGGCCTCAACGCCATTGCGGCGCCTAATATACACTCGGATCGTGGAGACAAGACGCAGACTGTCAAAGAGAGAGTCGCCAAGATGACTCCCGAGCAAAAAGATGCGCGTATGGCAGAGATCAAAGTGAGAATAAATGAAATCAGGGACATGGACAAATCGCAGTTGACAAAGGTAGAAAGAAAGGAATTACGCCATGAACTTAGGGATATGAAAAAAGAAGCAAAGCAATTGGATCCCACGGTCATTTATATTTCGGGGGGAACGGTACTGTTAATTGTCTTGTTAATTATTTTACTATAGACTATCGTTTATCGAGAATAATTGGTATGACAAATCAGTCTTCAACTAAAAATGCCAATACCGAGAAGTTCTGAGTGGCATCAGAGCAGCGGGCTATTTGCTCATGGCGCAGGTAGCCCGTTTATTGGCTCACATTTATCGAAAAATTGGTTTGGCCCCGTTTTTAATTCGGTTATCCTCCAAATTTTTTGCCTGGGAATGATTTCAATTCGGCAATCGCTGTTGAACTATCAACTTTTAAACGGCAAACCAGGCAAAATCACGAAACGTGAAAATCAGATCGTTCGTCCTCACGCTTATCCTTCCAATTTCAATAGAAGAAATCAGTGCCTGCGCAATATCAGCGTTGTGCTGGTCCCGTAAGCAATATAAGCCACTTGAAGTGAGAATTGCGTCATTGCCCAGGCAGCCTTATCATTGATTATTAAGGTATCCTCCTTGGTTTGGCAAACCATTTTTTGAACCAATACCTGTAGAATTTACGCTGCCATTTGGAAGAGAGCTCAATCAGTTTCATTTTCCCTCCTTTCGGCCACACTAATCCAATTGCCTCCAGTTCGCGAAATATTGCGCGTATATCGTCCTGGTTGTAATACTCCTGGCCATAGCCATGATCGACAAAATATTCAACCAGTTTTGATCGGGCGTTTTCCCTTCCATTGCGGTTCCAGCTCGAACATGAAAGATTATCTATAAAATCCGACAACAGCTGATTAGGCGTGACTTCCATCAGTTTACATAACAATAGGAACTGCTGAGGCAATGTAAAACGAAAATCAGCATGGCGTTCGTATTCGCCAGTTTGCCATTTGAATTCAGGCTTTGAACCTTTTCCGGGTTTGTTTTTTTGAGTGTTCGCAAGAGTATTTTTCATCATAAACGGTTTGACGGTTTGGAATCAGATATCGTCATAAAGTCTTGCGAGTGAAAGCAGCCGATAATTTCATTTAATAATCAAAGGCGTAAAGGGGTTTGGCCAGGTGCGGGTGAACTATTGAGACAGATGCTTTTCATGATCACCATTTGCAAAGTCATTTCTTTTTCTTTTTCTTCCAAATTTGCTTAAGGCGTCCTTCAGCAACCTGAAGTGCTTTCAAAGCATTATCCTCATCCTCTATTTCGTATACCAGCTTGTCACTGAGCCATGCAACAAGGAGGTCATTTTCCTTGATCCTGAAATATTCCGCGAGCTTTATCACCTGTTCCCTCGACGGCTTACGCTGGCCACGTTCAATTTTACTCAGAATGGCCTGATCGATATCAAGGAAAGCGGCTACTCTTCGCAATGG
>JAJPJP010000075.1 GCA_021324175.1 Chitinophagia bacterium | reverse complement strand
ATCTTCACTCGCGCCTTGTGCACGCACAATGGTCGCTCGTTCCAGATCAGAATTTTGAGAAGCCTTCTTGTCAAATTCCCAATTTTTCAGACACGTTGTGTATACATCGCTCTAATCCTGACATAAAATAAAAAATGTTTACGTAATAACTATTTATTGTTAATTAATGAATTAAATAGAAATTAAAACAAGGTGATAGTTTATGGCAAAAGCATCCGATAAAGATTATGGACGGCAGGCATTTACACTTCTTAAAACAGTTTTTATCCTAGTTCCTATCATTGCTGGCTTGGATAAATTTTTTAATCTCTTCACCAATTGGGCGATCTACCTTTCTCCAGTTGTCCTCAGGATCATTAGTTTTCGTGGTCACGGATTTATGATGATTGTGGGCATCATCGAGATCATTGCTGGCATCGGGGTCATCTTCAAACCCAAATTATTCTCTCAAATCGTCGCCATTTGGCTGGCGCTCATCATCCTCAATCTGCTGCTCCAAGGTATGTTTTTCGACATTGCGCTGCGTGATTTCGGATTATTTTTAAGCGCCATTGCTTTGCGCAAGCTCAGTCACAAGTATGCTTATACCAATTATCAGAAGGCATTTAGAAGTTGATGCCAATTCCTGCAGTAATGCCTTGCAAATTGAGAGGAGCATCTTGAAAATCTCGTAGTGTCGGAGTCACCTGATTACTGAATCTGGGCCGATATTGATCTGTCAAATTAAACCATGTATTTAATTCATAATTTACATATGCTTCTAAATTAAAAGAGCGAAATGCTTTATTCCATTCTAATCCACCCAATAATCGCGTAGCAAAAGCCACCCTTCCCGTTGTAATTGTAACATCGCTAGCTGTTCCTCCAGTGGAAGGCGGTGACCCGATGGGAACCGTTACTGTTGAAGCTTGTCTTACTTGTTTTAACGAGTTCGTATAAATACCATAAACAGAAGAAAGTGCGCCTCCGAATTGCAAGTTAAATCCCCCACCTAAGTTCCAACGCGAATCTACCCCCAATTTCACTCCTCCTCCATCATAATTCCAGTCTAGATGAATGAAAGAAAATTGGCTGGGAGTGGCAATCCCTGAAGGTCCCATGTCCGTGAAAAAGTTATCCGCAAAGGTGAGATGTATTCTTTGTTTAATAAAAGCTACTGTAGGACCCACGACAAACCCCATAGAGATCATCGGTGTTAAGCAAAATTGTCTTGCGAGCTCTATATCTCCGATGTGATACCAGAAATGCCCATGTGCTTTTGCAAGAATTACTGTATCCAATGCAACGTCAAAAGTAGGGCTTAAGACTTCAGCTTGCGGGAAAGAGGCTGCATGATTATCCCCATAGAAATGCTCTGCTTTCACATGATCTGAGCTTTCTGTATAATAATAAGTGTAAACTCCAGACAATTCCCATAAATCTCTTGCAAAGCGATAGCCTAAAGCGACACGAAATCCTGGATTCCATTTAAAATTGACAGCGTGCACCTTTCCAAACATTCCAGTAAGCGGTTCTAGAGGAAATGTACACACGGCTGCGCCACCAGAACCGGTAGGACAACTTAATACAAGTTCATTATCAGCAACAAGAGCCGTCGTACCTTCCTTTTTATGAATCACATAATCATTTCCAGCCTGATCGAGTTTCCAATAAAGAAATTCAGCTCTGGAAAATACACCACTTTGATTCACAGGCAATTGAAACGATGGGGGACGCATTTCCTTTGAAGAGATACCGGATGCCATAGCATTTGCATCATTGCCATTTTGATCTGAAGCTCCAACCAAAGAATTCTTTGCATTTTGCTCCCTTATTTTTTTTCCAGTCACTAATTCATCATTGATTTGTTCATCCATTAATTCTTCAATCGCTTCCGATAATAAATCGGAATCTTCGTTTTCGAATTCAACTCCCCTGTTGCTGGAATGGACCAATAATGGAGTAACTGCACAAAGTGAAAATAGCAAATATCTCTTCATATAAAAATCTCTATTGGTTGTTTAAGTACGAAAATATAATTTATCGCATCTTAAAAATAAATTTCTTTCACAGCATCCAGTAAAAAAAATTTCGAGCCTTGAAGATTGACAGAAACCGAGCAGACGCGATACGATTTCTTGCTCGACAATTGAGAGTTTCCTATGAAAGATCTGGCAGAGAACAATTTAGTCCGTTTTAAAAATATCTCTAAGAAGAAAGAGGCCATTTACGCCAACTTCAAAGTGAAAGGGGTCCGAGGGGGAGTGAATTTTACAGCCAGTATCTCCGTCGACATTTCCGCAGCGGAGGTCCACGCAGGAGATATCTTGGAAAAAATCATCGAAGAATGCGCCCGCATCGGCGTCAAGGAATTTGCTCGCGCAGAATTCCAATTCGAAGGATTAGCAACAGTTTAATCTATCTATCTGGGTGTAGCGCAGTTTGGCTAGCGCACTAGCATGGGGTGTTAGAGGTCGGAGGTTCAAATCCTCTCACCCAGATTCTTTTATCCAATGGGACACGAGAAAACTCGGCTCTTTAGGGCCGATTTTTCTCGTGTCCCATTGGATAAATTATGACAAGATTGAGGTGAACCAAGAACTAATGATTAAGTTCTATAATGGTTTCAGAGGATACTTTTCCCAGTTTCGTAGCCATTTTTGGGTTAGCCGGCGCTGGTAAGCCAGTCTCTTTACCAGTGCCGGTAAGATGATCTTGGAAGTCGCTCCTAGATTATTGTCTTGAGTCGATTACATTTTGTAAGCGACTGGAAGCACCGCAAAACTTCAACACAGATAGGCGATTGTCATCAGGTTCTTTGGGACTATCCTTGGGTAGCCTCTTTTCAAAGAACTCGGACAGCAGGCTCGATTTCCCCAGTTTGGCGACGATGAATATCTCGCCTCCCAATGGGGATATTTAAATCACTAAAAATAGCATAAAAAAAATATTTTCTTTGGTTTAAATACACCATACTGTATATCTAAGTCATGGATAATATATTTTTTCGAATACTATTAACGCATTGGATGTACTATGGATAAGTTAGCAGGACTAGGCAAGTTATCTCGCAAGAGACTTGCAGACGTGCTTCGCAATTCAAGTGGCTGTATATCAGTTAGTTTGGTATTAGATACATTAAGCGTTTCACGAGAACAGGCAAGGCTATACCTATCCTCATGGGCAAAAAATGGTTGGCTGCGAAGAGTCAGGAGGGGGCTATATTTCCCAGTAGATATAGCAGCAGAAACTCCAGATGGAGGCGTTCTCGATCCTTGGGTAGTAGCCTCACAGATCTTTTCCCCCTGTTATATTGGGGGATGGTCTGCGGCCAAACATTGGGATTTTACCGAGCAAATTTTCGAATCAACTATCGTCTTTACCTCTCGACGCTTAAATCAAAAAGAGCAGGCCATTGCCGGATTAACCTTTTTGATAAAAAAGTCAGCGTCCAGCAAAATGTTTGGACTTAAGTCTGTTTGGAAAGATCAGATCAAAGTACAAGTGTCAGATCCTCATAAGACGATTATAGATATGTTCGATGATCCATCAATTGGAGGAGGAATTCGTTCAGTGATCGATATTTTCCAGAAATATCTATCTTCAAGTGAATGCGATCTAAATATTTTGATCCAATATGCAGAGAAGATGAACAACAAGGCGATTTTTAAACGCTTAGGGTTCGTATTATCAAAAGTAAAGCGTGATGAGACGCATGGGATTACACAATGCTTAAGTCATTTGAGCCAGGGAAATTCGCAACTAGACCCAGCATCAAAAGGAAAACGCCTCATCAAAAAATGGAGATTATGGATTCCTGAAGGATTAGAAGAGGGATTTCCGTGATTAATAAATTTGAACTTACTCGAAAAGCAAAAGAATACGGATTACAATCTTCTACGATTGAAAAAGACTACGTCTTGGGATGGATATTGATTGGTATTCAGAATCACCCCGAGGCAAAAGACTCATGGGTTTTTAAAGGGGGCACATGCCTTAAGAAATGCTTCTTCAACAAGTACCGCTTTTCGGAAGATCTAGATTTCACTCTGCTGAATCCTCAGCAAATGAACAAGTAGTACTGAAACCAGAAAAGCGGAAAGTTTTCCACGATTATTCCGATTGCCCAACCGAAACGCCCCAAATCCTAAGCTACTCCTATGAAGAAATTTTCGCTGAAAAGTTAAGAGCTTTGGCTGAGCGAGCACGGCCCCGTGATCTCTATGACGTTGTGCATCTTTATCAAGAGCGTCATCGATTGACTGATATAGAAAAACTCCTAGAGTCCCTTCAAGGCAAGTGCTCCTTTAAAAAGATGCCGATGCCCAATCTGGTGACGATTGAGCAACATCCTCAAAAATCGGAGTTTTTATCCGAATGGAAGAATATGCTGCATCACCAGGTGAAAGATCTCCGATTATTCGAGTATTTTTGGAAGCATTTGCCAGATATTTTCTCATGGATTTACCATTCAAAAAAATAGCTTATGAGAGAGACGTTGCCCATAGAGCAGCTGTGCAATGCCGTGCATAAAAAAATTGCACAGTACTCATGCCTACATAGAGTTGGTTACAAAATGTAACCGACTGAGAGGGTGTCTACAAAGTAAGGTTCAGTCGATTTTGGGGTTCTTTTGAGCCGATTTTTGATTCTTTTTCCGGGGGTAGTATCAACTTCGTATATGACCCCCGGAAAAAGAATCAAAAATCTGCCAAAATAATCCCCAAAATCGACGAACCCTTAGTTTGTAGACACCCTCTGAAATGACTTACATGTGGAAAATTCAACTCCTCTCACCCAGATTCTTTTTCTAAAAAGCACAACAGTTCTACATGGTCGCTTCCTGGGAAAAGCAAATACGTTTCGGCGTGCGTTATTTTCCATCCTTTTTCTAAAAGCAGTAAACAGTCGCGAAAAAAAGAAAGCGGATTGCAGCTGATATAGATGATCTGCTGTGCCTGTGTCGCAGCCACAATCGCTTGTAAAACCTGCGGATCGAGCCCTTTTCGCGGCGGATCGACGATGATCACTTCTGCTTGCATGATCTCATGCGCATATTTTTCGACTGGGCCTTGATAAAACACTGCTTTATTCTGTATTTCAGGTGCGCATTTTAAAAGACTTAAAGTAAAGCATTCTTCTGCAAATGGACTCCACTCCACGCAGGTAACTGCCTTACTTTGTTTTGCACAATTTAAACCGATGACGCCCACCCCTGCATATAAATCGATCACTTTTTTATCTTTCTTTATATTCCGCTGCACGGAACGGACTAGCTCTTCAAAGAGGGAAAGATGCGCTTGCATAAAGCAGGCGGGATGAAAACAAAAGAGGGCATCAGCAATTTTTTCTTCAACATACGATTCGCCCATCAGGAATTTCCATGTATTTCCAAAAATCGTGTTGGTCTGCGCGCTTTGTAAATTCAGCCAGATCGAATGGAATCCCCCTTCGATGTAAAGCTGTTTTACCCATTTCTCAAGGATAGGATCCTCTCTTGTCGCGACAATCGTCAATTGCACGCGACGGCTCTTGCGTTCCACCACAAACTGGAGATAACGGATCAGACCGCTGTGGTTTTTTTCATCATAAGGTGCAACGCGCATCTGTTTCATCGTATCATAGACAATGTCATATGCGCGGTTAATGGCTGGATGATGCAAGGGGCAATGTGGCAGGGGAATCAGTTGATGCGTCCCCTGTTGAAATAGTCCTATTCCAGGTTGTTCGCATGCCCCGCGGACGGCGAGTTTGGCACGCGTGCGCCACCCTAAAATTTCTTTATGAATGAGCGGCACTTCGCTATAATGAGCCTGT
>JAJPJP010000349.1 GCA_021324175.1 Chitinophagia bacterium | reverse complement strand
CGAGGGCTCAGCCGGGATGGACCTCCGTGCAAACCTCAGTGAAAAAATATTGCTTAGGCCTATGGAGAGAGCGCTGGTACCTACGGGATTATTTATTGAGCTGCCCGTGACCTATGAAGCTCAGATTCGTCCCCGGAGCGGCCTTGCTATCAACAGTGGCATCACCTGTTTGAACTCGCCCGGCACGATTGATTCCGATTATCGCGGCGAGATCAAAGTCATCTTGATAAATTTATCTTCCGACATCCAACATATCGCGCATGGTGATCGAATTGCGCAAATGGTTGTCGGCAAAACCGAACGGGTGAAATGGAAAGAATCGAAAAAGATCAAAACCACCAAACGAAACGCCGGCGGCTTTGGCCATACCGGTAAATCTTGAAACCATGAAAAGATTCTTTTTCATCGCTGGCTTACTGGTCGCACTCACGGTATATCTCGGGTGCAGATCTACAAAGAAAATTCAGAAAATTATTACCACCCCTCCGAGACCCGATACCTCCCAGACGGTGATTACTCCTTCGACCGACCCCCACGCAGATTCCCTGGCTTTCATGCTGATGGCTTACCATCGGATAGAAAATAACCGGATCGATTTTAGAACGTTTTCTGCGAAAATTAAGGTGCACTATCAGGCAAGTGATGGCAAGAACAACGATTTTACCGCTTATGTGCATATTCTCAAAGACAGCATTATTTGGGTTCGTATAAGCGCGACGATCATTGAACTTGAAGCTTTTCGCCTGCTTATAACGCCTGATAGCGTCAAACTGATCAATAATATGGACAAGATTGTTCAGCTCAGATCCAAGCGTTATCTCCAGGATGTCATCCACATTCCACTTGATTTTTCGACGTTGCAGGACCTGCTTGTCGGCAATCCCGTCTACCTCGATAGTAATTTGGTTTATTACAAGAAGGAACCCAATAACCTTGTACTGATGGGCCTTGGCAGCCTGTTCAAGAATTATCTTCTGGTCAACAAAGACAATTATACAGTACAACACAGCAAACTTGATGACATAAATGTGCTCCAGGCGCGAACCTGCGAGATAACTTACAGTGACTTTGTACCACTGGGCAATACTTTCTTCTCGACATACCGTCAGGTATCCGTGACAGAAAAGGCCAGTGTAGACATACAGCTGAACTTTAAGGATTATAATTTTAACACGCAGTTAAACTTTCCTTTCAGAATACCAAAAAATTTTAAGCGGAAATGACCGTTATAAATCCGATGAAGAAACTAACCATTCTCTTTATGCGAAAACATTTTGCATTTTATCTTGTTCGTTTTCTACTGATATTTCTTCTGATCGGGTCTACCCGTATATTCGCACAGCAGCCAACCAAAAGCGAGCTCGAGAAGGAGCATGCAGCCATCCAGCAGCAGATCGAAGAAGTTAAAAGATCCCTGGACGAAACAAAAAGGAATCGCCGCGAAACGCTTGGTCAGCTGGCCCTTTTACAACGCAAATTAAGACTGCGCGAAGCCGCCATACAGAACGTAAACCAGCAGATCAACTACATCCAAAGCGACATGAGTCAGTCACTCAGAGAAATATTCAGCCTGAGGAAGGAACTTGATACTTTGAAAAAGCAATATGAGGAAAGTGTTGTATACGCCTACAAGAATCGCAGCAACTACGATTTCTTGAATTTTATCTTCTCAGCAACCAGTTTTAACGATGCAGTCAAACGCGTACAATACCTGAAAACGTACCGGGCCTATCGCGAAGAGCGAGCCGACAACATTCGCAAAACCCAGGCGCTCTTGCAAGACAAGATCGGCGGGTTGAAAGTGAAAAGGGAAGCAAAGAATGATGCATTGCAAAAGCAAAACAGGGAAAAAAATGTCCTGGAAGATGAAAAAAGGGAAAAAGACCAATTTATTTCCAAACTGAAATCACATGAAAAGGAATTGAAAAAAGAAATGGCCGACCGAAAAAGGCAGGACGACAAACTCCAGGCCGCATTAAGGGCAGCAATTAACCGGGAAATACGCCTGGCGCGCGAACGCGACGTTGTCGAGCAGAAAAAACGAGATGCTGCTGCCGCTGCTGCGGCAAAGAATAGTGCGGCAAGCGCAAATCCCGATAACACTTCCAGTATAAATAGGCCAATAACAAGCGTTGCAAAGGCGAAAAGCGTCTTTGAATCGACCCCGGAGGGCATTATTGTTTCTGCAGATTTTGAGAAAAATAAAGGCAAGTTGCCCTGGCCGGTTGACGCCGGGCACGTCACTATCCCGTTTGGCGTAAATAATGTCGAAGGTTTCAACAATATAAAAGAGGATAACCACGGCATAACCATCGGCACGCAAATTGGGGCTCCGGTTCACGCAATATTCGATGGCGAAGTTTCCTCGGTGTTCAATATTGAAGGATCAATGGCAGTCTTTGTCAAACATGGAAAATACTTTACAGCTTATAGCAATCTCTCAGGGGTAAGTGTTGCTAAAGGCGACAAAGTAAAAACCGGCCAGACACTTGGAAAGGCTGGTGAAAATGAAGACGGGAATGGCGAGATTAACTTTATCCTGATGAATGAAACCAAGAATGTGAACCCTGAATTGTGGCTAAGGAGACGATAATGACCTTAAAGGCATTTACAGAAGCGGTTATAGAGCGCTTCATATATGGGAACTATTCGGTGGATGTCGAAAAGCTTCGCTTGCGCTGACGCATTCGCCTTGAATTTTTGGAGCGTATCATTATTCTCCAAAATATGGACCGCATTATTACTCATTTCCTGGATGTTTCCCACGTCACTTAGAAAGCCAGTCTTACCATTAATATTAATTTCCGGAAGGCCGCCCACATTAGTGGAAATTACCGGCACTCCTGCAGCCATTGCCTCAAGAGCAGCCAGTCCAAAACTTTCATATTCCGAAGGCAAGAGAAAAAGGTCTGCCACGGCTATGATCTCTTCCATTTGTTCTTGCTTACCCACAAAGCGTATGTCATCACACAGGTTCAGTTCACGACAAAGGTCCTCGGCTGCAGGTCTGTCGGGGCCATCCCCTACAAATAAAAGTTTGCTTGGGATTTTTTTTCGAACTTCTGCAAAAATGCGGACAATGTCCAGCACACGTTTTAGCTTTCGGAAATTGGAAGCATGCAGAAGGATCCGCTCACCGTTCTGCGCAATTACTTTTCGAAAAGCGTCAATTGGCTTCTTATTAAATCGACGGACATCGACAAAATTATGTATCACCTCGATTTCTTTTTTTACTTCAAAAATCTTGTAAGTCTCGTCACGCAGGTTTTTCGATACGGCCGTTATGGCGTCGCTCTGATTAATAGAAAATGCTACCACCGGTGCAAAAGTTTTGTCTCTGCCCACCAGCGTAATATCAGTTCCATGAAGAGTCGTAATGACTGGTATATTTTTCCCCTTGCCTTCCAGTATTTTCTTTGCCAGGTACGCCGCCGAGGCATGAGGAATTGCATAGTGTACATGCAATAAATCAAGCTGATTGTTAGCAATCACGTCGACCATTGTGCTGGACAGTGCAGTTTCATACGGGGGATAGTCAAACAATGGATACGTTGTCACCCTCACCTCATGATAAGTAATGTTCGCATTAAACTCATTCAACCTGACAGGCTGTTGATACGTGATAAAATGTACTTGATGACCTTTGTCCGCGAGTGCTTTTCCAAGTTCCGTTGCCAGAACACCGCTACCACCGAATGTAGGGTAGCAAACAATTCCAATGCGCATACAGTCCTGTGAATTAGTTTTTCCCACCGAAGATATGACTTAAACTTCCCATATCTTTAGCAAAAATTAACAGAATGAATCGTTTATTGTTTGCCGTTTGTTCCATTCTTTTTTCGGGAACTGTTCTGGCTCAAACCGATGATTCGATATTTATTCGGCGGCTGGCAGATGAGATTTTGGTTAATGGAACGGCGTATGACAATCTTCACACGCTGACCAAAACTGTGGGAGGCCGTTTGACAGGTTCGCCCCAAATGTACAAAGCCGAGGACTGGGGTGAGCAGGCTTTACAAAATGCCGGGGCAGATAAGGTTTTTTTACAAGCCTGCAATGTTCCGCGCTGGGTAAGAGGCGGCAAAGATGAAGGCGCGTTAATCATCGGGGGTAAAGAGGAATCGATCGCCGTACTGGCATTGGGCAATTCGGTCGGTACCGATGGTAGGGGAATCACGGCACCGGTGGTCTTAGTCAATTCATTTGATGAGCTGGAGCAGAAGAAAGACCAGGTTAATGGCAAAATTGTCTTTTTTAATCACAAATTCAATCCCCGATTCATTGAAACATTCCGTGGATATGGGGATGATGTGATCTATCGGGGCGCAAGTGCCAGCCGCGCGGCAAAATATGGAGCAGTAGCCGTGGTGGTTCGGTCAGTTACAAATTCAACGGACAATTTTCCGCATACAGGCGCAATGCGTTATAATAATGCCAGCCCGAAGATCCCGGCACTTGCGATAGGCCTGTGGGACGCTGATAAAATCGCCGCAGCAATTCAAAAAAACGAAGGAGACGTTAAGTTGTATATCAAATCGAGCGCATATACGCTGCCCGATACCATCGGCCATAATGTAGTCGGCGAACTGCGGGGATCTGCATTTCCTGAGCAGTATATAACGGTTGGCGGACACCTGGACTCGTGGGATCCTGCTGAAGGAGCTCACGATGACGGGACCGGATGTGTCCATGCAATTGAAGTTTTGCGTTCTCTCAAGGCTCTCGGGT
>JAJPJP010000063.1 GCA_021324175.1 Chitinophagia bacterium | reverse complement strand
CTTCCAAAATGTTGACGAGGCGCTTGATGAAAATGAAGCCAAGGCCTGGCAAAAACTGCTGAGCGTAATGACCCATGAAATAATGAATTCCATCGCCCCGATTTCTTCGCTCGCCGACACCATGCTCAACAGGTTGCAGAACTCCACGGCGCAGATTCGGGAGGACGGCGGGGTTATCGAAGATCTGGAGCTGGGAATAGATACCATCAAACGTCGAAGCGAAGGGCTGCTTCGATTTGCAGAAACTTACCGAAACCTGAATAAGATCACCACTCCCAATCTTAAAAGCATCTATGTTATCGATCTTTTTGAAAACCTGCATCAGCTCATGCAACCTACGCTCGACCAAAAAAACATTGAGCTGGAAATTCTGCTGAAAGATACCGATATGAAGCTCCAGGCAGATTCGAGCCTGGTTGAGCAAGTCTTGATTAATTTGATTGTGAACGCCGTCGAAGCAGTGAAAGACAGGGAGAATCCAAGGATTATCCTGTCTGCCATACAATCCGTGAATAGCAAGACCACGATCAAGGTGACAGACAATGGTTCGGGAATGCCTGCTGAACTTATCGATAAGATCTTCATTCCGTTCTTCAGCACTAAAAAAAGCGGAAGCGGTATCGGTCTAAGCCTTTGCAAACAAATAATGCTTTTGCATAAGGGGAACATCCATGTGCAGTCGGTGGAAGGTGAGGGCACCGCATTTTTGCTGAACTTTTGAGCGAGAAAATGGCTGATGCTTGATTATCTCGCTGATCAGTTATCTTCGTATAAACTAGCCGCCATGCCAAAATCGCAAGCCATCAATAAGATTATCAAGCTATTAGCAGATCAAAATGCCGAAAAAGTCAAACTGGCTATCGTCGACATCGACGGCATTCTGCGAGGCAAGGTCATCAGCTTTGAGAAATTCCGTTCGATCATTGACAAGGGGTTTGGATTTTGTGATGTTGTCTTCGGCTGGGACGCGGCGGATCTCGCTTACGACAATGCAAGTTTTACCGGCTGGCACACGGGATATCCTGATGCGACTGTGGCAGTGGATTTGAGTACATTCAGGCAGGTGCCATGGGAGCAGGGGCTTCCTTTTTTTCTGGCGGATTTTGGAATTGCATCAAACAGGAACAAATATGTCCCGTGTCCGCGAAGTCTCCTGCGGCGGATTGCAGACCAGGCAAAAGAAAGTGGCTATTTGCCTTATTTCGCACAGGAGTTCGAATGGTTTAATTTCATAAATAATTCAGACGAATTATATAGCAGCAGGTTTAGCGCGCTGAAACCGATGACAAATGGAATGTTTGGTTATTCAATTCTTCGTGCCTCGCAAAAAAGCATTTTTTTTCACGAACTTTTCGATTCACTTAAGAAGTTTGGCGTACCGCTCGAAGGCATTCATACGGAAACAGGGCCTGGTGTTTATGAAGCGGCAATTGTCCATGCGGACGTCGTCGAAGCGGCAGATCGGGCAGTCCTATTCAAAAGCGGGGTCAAGGAAATAGCCCACCGCCACGGGCTGATCGCATCATTCATGGCCAAATGGAACGAAAATCTGCCAGGATGCAGCGGTCATGTCCATCAGAGTCTTTGGTCGTCCACTCAAAAGCAGAATCTTTTTTATGATCAGAAGTCCTCAACCGGATTAAGCAGCCTGATGGAGAACTATATCGCGGGGCAGCTTTATTGTATGTCTCATATTTTGCCGATGTATGCACCAACCATCAACAGCTACAAAAGGCTTGTCGAAGGTGCATGGGCACCCACGACGCTTACATGGGGAATTGACAACAGGACGACCGCTCTTCGGGCGCTTCCAGGAGGGCCAATGTCGGCAAGACTCGAAACCCGGGTGGTCGGATCTGACGCCAATCCTTATCTCGCGTTTGCAGCATGCCTCGCTTCAGGCATCTATGGAATAAAAAACAAAATGAAACTGAAAACACCGGCGACCCGGGGGAATGGCTATGAGAACAAGAAACAGGGAGTCTTACCCAGGAATCTTTGGGATGCCACCCAGGAGATGAAAAAAAGCGGGGTCGCCCGCGAACTGTTCGGAAAAGAATTTGTCGAACATTACACGGGAACCCGCGAATGGGAATGGAAGCAATTTTCAAAAGTAGTGACTGATTGGGAACTAAAGCGTTATTTCGAGATCATCTAGCGAGGGTTGAAGGCTCAGTTGCGGGCATATGCTTATTTTCGCGACTCAATTCGAGTTCATGACAGACTTTGCTGTTATCCGTCAATATAATTTTCCGACTACTATTCGTTTCGGTGCCGGCGCCATCAAGGAATTGCCCGGACACCTAAGGTCGCTGGGCTTTGGTAGCGTGCTGGTTGTAACTGATCCTCAGATTCGCGAACTTGGATTTTTCAAAACCATCCTCTCGGACCTTTCGGCACATGCAATTGACGCGAACGTTTTTTCCCGAATTCACAAAAATCCCGTTAAATCGGATGTACTTGGCGGCGGCGAATTTTACCAGGAATCGGGCAGCGAAGCCATTATCGGTCTCGGAGGCGGTGCTGCAATGGATGTGGCAAGGGCAATCGCGCTGCGGATCAACCATCGCCGGGACCTCTTCGATTATGATGACCTGGTAGGCGGAGACCGTTATGTCACGGAAACTGTGCCTTATTTTGTGACGGTGCCAACAACAAGTGGAACCGGCAGCGAAGTGGGTCGAAGCGCCATCATCTCCGAAGATGATACGCATCGCAAACGCATACTTTTTTCTCCGAAGCTCCTTGCTAAAATTGTTTTTGCGGACCCCATGCTAACGATGGAGTTGCCGCCTTTCATCACGGCGGCTACAGGAATGGATGCCCTGACGCACAATATGGAAGCATTTCTTGCCCGGGGATATCACCCGCTTGCGGACGGGATCGCTCTCGAAGGAATTCACATCATCAATGAATCGATCGCGAATGCCGTCAACAAACCGGACCTCGAATCGAGGAGCAAAATGATGATTGCTTCGCTGATGGGGGCCGTAGCTTTTCAAAAGGGACTCGGAGTTGTTCATTCACTGGCACATCCCTTGTCTTCCCTGTTAGACACGCATCATGGGTTGGCCAATGCGATAAATCTTCCATACGGTATGGCCTTCAACTTCTCGGGTTTTGAAGACCAATTCAAGAGAATAGCAAGAGCTTTCGACCTGAACGATGAAAGTGGCGAAGCGGTCGTTGACCATTTATTTGCTTTAAATCGCCGCATAGGTATGCCGATCAAACTGCGGGATATCGGCGTAAAGCAGGAGCACCTGGAAACGCTTGCCGATTTAGCGTTTGCCGATTTCTGTCACCCCAATAACGCGAAGCCGGTCACCCGGAACGACTTCCGGAAAATTTACGATGGCGCTTACTAAGAATTTGAAATTGTACGGATATGATGAAAAAGAAAATCGGAATCAGTTACACCAGGACAAATTTTCATTTCTATTGGAACTGGTTTGAAGCCGCCGATCTCGGTGACGACATTGAATTGGTCGAGCTTTCCTTTGAAAGAAATAACCAGGAGGAGATAGAGACCTGCGATGCATTTGTGCTTACGGGAGGTATTGACATCCACCCATCGATTTACGGTGAAGATTTTCGAGGAACTGAAAAAACAGAGATTGCCAGGGATCTGTTTGAAAAGAAGATTTTTGATTACTCTCAATTGCACAGCCTTCCTTTGCTGGCGATATGTCGCGGCATGCAGCTGGTCAACGTTTTGCAGGGGGGGAAGCTTATCCAGGATCTTGGAAAAATGAATGACATTCACAGGAAGGCCGAAACAGATAAGAGACACCGGTTGAGAGTAAAAGAAAATTCACTGCTGCAGGAAGTCACGGATGATCAAGAAGGAACGATTAACAGCGCGCATCACCAGGCCGTCGATAGTGATCGTCTTGGCAAAAACCTTGAAGTGGGCGCCTTTGGCATCGAAGGCGATTCGGTTGCTGAAAGTCTTGAATTCGCGGACAAATCAGGGAAAGCATTCATGCTTTGTGTGCAATGGCATCCCGAGCGGATGGAGGACAGGCAAAAAAACCATTTTTCAATTAATATCAAGAATCGCTTTCTTGATGAAGTCAGAAAATCGGCAACTCCAAAATTACGCGTCATCAACCCTGCGACTGAAGAAACCATTAAGGTCATCAATGAAGACACCGAAAAGTCCATTCTTGCCAAATACCAACTTCTTCGCGAAGGACAGTCCGCCTGGGCGCTGGTTCCCGTCAAAGAGAGAGTCGAGTGTATCAGGAAATTCGCAACCAGCCTAGAGGAAGAAAAGGAGGAACTTGGAAAAACACTGACGACTGAAATGGGTAAGCCATTGCAAGAATCTTTCAACGAATTAAAAGGCGCAAAGGCCAAAATCCAGTTTTTTATTGACAACTCCGAAAAATGGCTGCAGGAAGAATGGATCACAAAGGAAGGAAGTACCCGTGAAAAAATCGTCTACGAACCACTGGGAGTGGTAGCCAACATCTCGGCATGGAACTACCCATACCTGGTGGCTATCAACGTCGTAATTCCTGCCCTGATTGGAGGAAACGCCGTCTTGTATAAACCTTCCGAATACACTGTCCTGACAGGCATTCATATCCGCCGCATGTTGCACGATTCCGGAATTCCGGAGGATTGCTTTGAGCTGGCTATTGGCAGAGGCCAGGTCGGCAGCTTACTGCTGGACCTGCCGCTGGACGGATATTTTTTTACCGGCAGTTACAGGACGGGGAAATTCATAGCCGAAAGGATCTCATCCAAACTGGTTCCATGCCAGCTGGAACTGGGCGGCAAAGATCCCCTTTACGTGATGGACGATGTCGATGATATTGATCAGGTAGCGTCAGCTGTGCTCGAAGGAGTTGTCTATAATAATGGCCAAAGCTGCTGCGCAGTCGAGCGAGTTTACGTACATGAAAGGGTTTTTGACGCTTTCGTTGCCAGTTTCGGAGACCAGGCGCGGCGGCTGGTGGTTGGCGACCCTCTTGATCCAAATACGCAGGTTGGGGCACTTAGCAGGAAAGAACAGCTAGATTTTCTGCTCGATCAGGTCGAAGACGCCATTCAAAAAGGTGCCACTTTGTTAACCGGCGGGAAGCGCCTGGCGCGGCGGGGTTACTACATTGAACCTTCGGTTCTCATCAATGTTAATCATGGCATGAAAATTATGCGTGATGAATCGTTCGGACCTGTGATCGGGATTCAGCGTGTAAAAGATGATGATGAGGCCGCCTCTTTAATGCGGGATTCGGAATATGGTTTGACCGCGGCTGTCTACTCAAAAGACTATGCGCGGGCCGAACGTGTGATGAGGAAAATGGACACTGGCACTGTATACTGGAATTGCTGCGACCGCGTAAGTGCTGCCCTTCCCTGGAGTGGCCGGAGGCACTCGGGGCTTGGTGTAACACTTTCGTACCAGGGGATCAGGGCATTTGTTCAGCCAAAAGCCTTTCATATCAGGGGCTAAATTCTATGAAAGTTAATCCCTGTTTTTAAATCGAATACTCATGCCATCCGGTTCTGTTTTAATTGTTGACGACGAGGAAAAAGTCCGGTCCCTGCTAAAAAGGATAATCAGCCTGGAGGGCTTTATGGTTTATGATGCCGGAAATATAAAAGCTGCCGGGCGAATTCTTGACCGGGAATCGATAGACGTCGTGCTTTGTGATGTGAAACTCCCTGACGGCAATGGAGTTTCATTTACCGAAGAGATAAAAAAAAAATCCCCGCTGGTTGAAATTATTTTGCTTACTGCATATGGAAATATCGCCGATGGAGTCCAGGCGATGAAATATGGTGCCTTTGATTATATAACAAAAGGCGATGACAACGATAAAATCATTCCCCTTCTCAATCGCGCGCTCGAAAAAGCTCAATTGCAAAAAAGAATTGAGCAATTAGAAAAGGAATTCGGCAAAAAATACAGTTTTGAAAATATTCTTGGCAACAGCACGCTAATCAGGGATAGTATCGAGCTTGCAAAAAAAGTCGCTCCGACTGATGCTACCGTTTTGCTGCTAGGCGAAACCGGGACAGGCAAGGAGGTCTTTGCGCAGTCAATTCATAACGGCAGCACGCGTGCGCTTAAGCCATTTCTCGCTTTGAATTGCAGCTCCTTCAGCCCCGAATTGTTGGAAAGTGAAATATTCGGTCACAGGGCGGGTGCCTTTACCAGTGCCATCAGGGATAAGAAGGGCCTCATTGAAGAGGCTGACGGAGGCACTCTGTTTCTCGACGAGATTGGAGAAATGCATATAGACCTTCAGTCAAAACTTCTGCGGGTCCTCGAAACCAATGAATTCATCAAGGTTGGAGATACAAAGGTTGTCAAAGTTGACGTCAGGATAATCGCTGCAACAAACCGCGACCTCCAACATGAGGTAGATAATGGCAAATTCCGGGAAGACCTCTACTACAGGTTGAATGTTTTTGCTATTCAGCTGCCAGCACTCAGGGACCGAAAAAAAGATATTCCATTGCTGGCTGAGCACTTTATGAAAATATATGCCGGCAAATCAAAGAAGCGAATTGATGGCATGAATGAAGATTTTATTGATCGCCTGCAGCAACATCCCTGGAAAGGGAATATTCGTGAGTTAAAGAATATTATCGAACGAGCGGCCATTCTTGTGTCCGGCCCGATTCTAACCCTGGACACACTCCCGCTCGAACTTCAGAGCAGTAGTCCCAACATGAAAAACCTTTCTGCTTTCGACCTGGCCAGTGTCGAAAAACTGCATATTCAGCGGGTACTTAATCACACGCGAGGAAACAAGGCGGAAGCCTCCAGGCTTTTGAATATCGGGCTCACGACCCTATACCGGAAAATCGATGAATACCAGCTTTAGCTT